>JAGRMS010000378.1 GCA_020441135.1 Pseudooceanicola sp. | reverse complement strand
CGGCGCTGCTGACGGCGCGCGAACGGCCCGGCCTGCCGATCATTGCCATGACCTCGGTCCGGCGGACGGCGCGTCGGCTGGCGCTGAGCTGGGGCTGCAACTGCGTCATGACCGAGGAGCTGCACCGCTTCAAGATGGCGGTGGTCAGCGCGGCGCGGGCGGCGCGGCAGGGCGGCTTTGCGACCGAGAAGGACCAGATCGTGGTCACGGCAGGCGTGCCGTTCAACATGGCCGGGACGACGAACATCCTGCGGGTCGCGCCCTGCGACGAGCGGCTGATCTTCAACACCGATCCGGGTTGATGGTGCAGGCCGACCTGATCCTGACGCTGGGCCTGCTGCTGGCCGCGCTGGCGATTCCGGCGGGGGTGGCGGCCTGGGCCGACCGCCGCCCGCCCCGCGCGGCGATGCTGACGCTGCTGATCGCCGGGGGCATGGTGGTCTATGCCGAACGCACCAAGCCCGGCGGCTATCGTCTGGCGGATGTCCCGGTGGCGATCTACGCGGTGATCGGGTCGATCATCCGGTAAAGCACCGGTTGCGCGGCGGTTCGGTTGGCGGCGAAGCCCGCCAGCACGAAGCTGCGGAAGCTCGGCTTCAGGACCAGCGCGGGGAGGATGTCGGTCAGCCCGTCCCAGCGGCAGTGGTTCACGATGGTCGGCGCTTGCGGGTCCGGCTGCGAGGGCAGCAGGACGGTCGAGTTGTCCAGCCCGGTCTGGTCCTGGAACCAGCCCGCCGTATGCTCCCACACGGCGAGGTTCTGCCCCGTGTCGGCGGCCGCGAACCAGTTGAACAGGAAGATGCCACCCTTGTCGTGCGGCACGGGGGCGATGTGCCGGATGTTGCTGTAGGTGCCGGCGAGGTGGTCCTGCGCCAGCGGGACAGTCCTGGCGAGCGCCTGTGTCCACTCCGGCGTGCCGGCAAAGGCGCTGGCGGCCTCTTCGTTCCGGAAGGCCGCAAGCAGGACGAGGTCATGCGCCGCCGGCCGCTGGTTCAGTCTGGCAAGGTATTTCCCTCTGCCCGGCGGGCGCAGGACGGCGGTGAAGAGGTTGGCCTCTTCGACGTCGCTGCATGCGCGCAGGATGGCAGCGAGGCGCCGGAGGCAATCCGTCGCCTGCCGTTTCGCACGGCTGGCGAGCGGGTAGAGAAACGGCGGGCGGCGGTCGACGGTCAGCGCCAGCAGCAGATAGCCGCGCCCGTCGGGGGCGGTCAGCGTGACCTTGGGAAAGTCGCCTTTGACCGGGACCAGCATGTTTGCCTCCATTTATGTGCTAAATACACCTATTGACATTCGCACGCTCTTGTCAAGAGTGCCCCGCATGACGATGCCCGACCCCGAAACGCTGCTCCCGCACTGGATCAACCGCCTGTCGTTCCAGCTGCGGGCGCGGGCGCAGGAGGCGCTGGCCCCCTTCGACCTGTCGCCCGAGGAATGGGGGCTCTTGCTGGTGCTCTGGTCGGCTGGGCCCTTGCCGATGAACGCGCTGGCGCAGCGGACGGTGAAGGACCGCACGACGGTCACGCGGCTGGTGGACCGGCTGGTGGCGAAGGGGGTGGTGGCCCGGCAGGCGCAGGACGGCGACCGGCGGGTGGTGGAAATCGCGGTGACGCCCGAGGGGCAGGCCCGGCGCGACAAGGTGGTCGCGGCAATGATGCCGGTCGTGGCGGCGGCGACCACCGGCATCGCCCTGCACGAACTGGAACAGGCGCGCAGCGTGCTGATGCGCATGGCGGCAAACCTCGGCTGACGGCGGGCGGGACAAAACCCCTTGCGCCCCGCCGCGACCTTTCGTAAAGGGACGCCTCTGATCCGCGCGGCCGGCCAATGTGGCATGCCGAGTCGCGCCTATACCGCACCGGAAGAACAGGAGAGCGAAATGCCCAAGATGAAGACCAAGTCGAGCGCCAAGAAGCGCTTCAAGATGTCCGCCACGGGAAAGGTGATCACCGCCCAGGCCGGCAAGCGCCACGG
>JAGRMS010000377.1:9129-9683 GCA_020441135.1 Pseudooceanicola sp. | reverse complement strand
ATGCCGCACCAGTCGGACGTCGCCTTCATGGCCTGGTTCATGCCGACGCTGAACCCGGCGAGCGTGGCGGAGTACCTGGCGTTCGGTGAATACGGGCTGGCCCTGTCGCGGTTCAGTGGCTGCTGGGTCGGGTTCAAGGCGATTTCCGAGACGGTGGAATCGGGCGCCTCGGTGGAGTTGCCTCAGGACCGGGCGTTCACGTTGCCCGAGATCGACCTGCCGCCCGGCGGGTTGCATATCCGCCGCGGCGACCTGCCCTCGCCCGAGATCGAAGCGCGGATCGGATACAAGCTGAAGGCGGTCGAAGCCTTTGTCGAAGCCAACCCGATCGACCGGCGCATCTATGACACCGAACACGCGCATTTCGGCTTCGTCACCACCGGCAAGGGCCATCTCGACCTGATGGAGGCGCTGCGGCTGCTTGGCCTCGACGAATCCGCCTGCCGCCGCCTCGGGATCGACATCTACAAGGTCGGCATGGTCTGGCCGCTGGCGCTGCGCGACGCGCTGCGGTTCGTGAACGGCAAGACCGAGGTGATGGTGATCGAGGAAAA
>JAGRMS010000377.1:0-9118 GCA_020441135.1 Pseudooceanicola sp. | reverse complement strand
ATCATCGAAAGCCAGTTCAAGGAGTATTTCTACGACTGGCCCGGCGACAAGCCCGAGCGGATGGTCGGCAAGTTCGACGAGGACGGCGCCCCGCTGGTGCCCTGGACGGGCGAGCTGTCG
The DNA here is from genome assembly GCA_020441135.1 of Pseudooceanicola sp. Classification (GTDB taxonomy): domain Bacteria; phylum Pseudomonadota; class Alphaproteobacteria; order Rhodobacterales; family Rhodobacteraceae; genus Seohaeicola_A. Next base: position 8,998 of record JAGRMS010000377.1, on the reverse strand, counting down.
CCGCGCCTGCTGGCGCCGCTGGTCGCGCGACGGCTGGCGAAACACTTCCCCGGCGAGGGGTTGGAGCAACGCGCCGCGGCCCTGGTCGAGACGCCGCCGCCTGTTCTGAACGTCCCGGGTGCAACGCGGACGCCCTATTTCTGCTCGGGCTGTCCGCACAATACCTCGACCAGGGTGCCAGAGGGGAGCCGGGCCAATTCCGGGATCGGCTGTCACGTCATGGCGTCCTGGATGGACCGCAACACCGACGGCTACGCCCAGATGGGCGGCGAAGGCGTGCCACACGTCGCCGCCTCGCAGTTCGCAGGGCGGGGCCATGTGTTCCAGAACCTCGGCGAGGGGACGTGGTATCACTCCGGCTCGCTGGCGATCCGCCAGGCGGTCGCGGCGGGAACGAACATCACCTACAAGATCCTTTACAACGATGCCGTGGCGATGACCGGTGGCCAGCCGGTGGACGGGCCGGTCAGTGTCGCGGGCATCGCCCAGACCTGCCGCGCCGAAGGCGTCAGCCGTATCGCGTTGGTCTCAGACGATATCGGCAAGTTCGCGCATGGCGATTTCCCGTCGGGCACGACGTTCCATGCGCGGGGGGAACTCGACACTGTCCAGCGCGAATTGCGCGAGGTGAAGGGCGTCTCGGTCCTGATCTACGAACAGACCTGCGCCACCGAGAAGCGCCGCCGCCGCAAGCGCGGAACGATGGAAGACCCGAAGAAATGGGCCTTCATCAACGAGCTGGTCTGCGAGGGCTGCGGCGATTGTTCGGTGGAATCGAACTGCCTCAGCGTGGAGCCGCTCGAGACCGAATTCGGGCGCAAGCGAAAGATCAACCTGTCGACCTGCAACAAGGACTTTTCCTGCGTGAACGGCTTCTGTCCCAGCTTCGTGACGGTCGAGGGCGCGACCCGGCGCAAGAAGACGGGCGAAGACATTGACCTGTCAAAGGCCGGCTCGCTGCCGCAGCCCGTCCTGCCACCCCTCGACAAGCCCTACGATCTGCTGGTCGCCGGCGTCGGCGGCACCGGCGTGGTGACGGTGGGTGCGCTGATCACGATGGCGGCGCATCTGGAAGGGAAGGGGGCCAGCGTGCTCGACTTCACCGGCTTCGCGCAGAAGTTCGGGACGGTGATCGGATACGTCCGTCTCGCCAGCCGCCCCGAGGCGTTGAACCAGGTCCGCATCGGCGCGGCCAGTGCCGACGCGGTGATCGCCTGCGACGCGGTGGTTGCCTCGGCCCCGAAGGCGTCCGCGCACTACCGGCCCGGCACCGGCGTGGTGCTGAATCGGGCCGAGATGCCCACCGGCGATCTGGTCCTGCGCCGCGATGCCGACCTGAAGATCGGCGAGCGCGAGGCGCTGATCCGGGCGACGGTAGGGGCCGGGAACGTGCTGGCGGCGGATGCCAATGCGCTGGCCGAAAGGCTGATGGGCGATGCGGTCTTCGCCAATATCATCCTGCTTGGGGCGGCCTGGCAGCAAGGGCTGGTGCCGGTCAGCGAGATGGCGATGAAACAGGCGATCCTGCTGAACGGCACGGCGGTCGAGGCGAATGCGCGGGCCTTCGACATTGGCCGCCTGATGGCTGCGGGGGCGCTGGACCTGTCCGACGAGAAACCCCAGCCGCAGGACGCGCAAACCCTGATCAACCGCCGCGCGGTGTTCCTGACCGAGTATCAGGACGCCGCGTATGCCCAGCGATACCGGGATACACTGGCGACGTTCCAAGGCAGAGGCGCGGATGACCGCCACCTCGGCCTCGCCGCGAAGTCGCTGTTCAAGCTGATGGCGATCAAGGACGAATACGAGGTCGCGCGGCTGATGACGCAGGCCGGGTTCGAGGACCGCCTGAAGCAGGAATTCGAGGGCGATTTCACCGTCAACTACCACTTCGCCCCGCCGGTCCTGCCACTGGGCCGCGACGCCAGGGGCCGCCCGCTGAAGCGCCGCTTCGGGCCGTGGATGACTCCGGTCCTGCGCCGCCTCGCCGGGATGAAGCGGCTGCGCGGCACGGTGTTCGACCCGTTCCGCTTCAGCCACGACCGCAAGCTCGACCGCGACCTGCTGGCCTGGTTCGAGAGACTGCTTGAAACGGTCCCCGTCGACGCCGCCGACATTCTTGCCGCCCCGATGAACATCCGCGGCTATGGTCCGGTGCGCGAAAAGGCGGCGGCAGAGGTGCGGGCGCGGGTCGGTCAGTAGCCGCTGTCGGGCCGGACCTTGCTGCCGTCGGTAAAGCGCGACAGGCGGAACTCTTTCGGGTCCACCACCGGCGCGGCCCCCGTCACCATGTCCGCCATCAGCTTGCCCGCCCCCGGCGCGATGCCGAAGCCGTGGCCGGAGTAGCCGGTGGAAATGTAGAATCCCGGCAGCGACTCGACGCCCGAAATCACCGGAATCGCATCCGGCGTGGCGTCGATCATCCCCGCCCAGCTTTGCACGATATCCGCCTTGGCGAAGGCGGGGAACGCCTTGACCAGCGCGCCGAAACTGCTCCGCAACGCCCGGCGCGACGGGGCCGGGTCCAGCACGCGGCAGGACTCGAACGGCGTCATCTCGTCCGGCCGCCAGTGCCGCGCCTGTCCGGCCTCTTCGCGCCAGCGTCCCGACAGGCGGAATCGCAGGCTGCGCCAGTCGTCGAGGTAGGCAGGCAGGAACGCAAGGCCCAGCCGGAAGCTGTCCGGCACCAGATCGACCACATTCTCGTCGCCCGAGGCGACGGTATAGCCGCCGTCATGCCGCTTGCGGAAAGCGAAGTCGTCGGTCCAGAGGGCGCTTTCCGGCCCGTCCACCGGGGTGGTTCGCAGCACCGTGTTCAGCACCTTCAGCTGCGGCAGGTAAAGCCCCGCGTTTCCCGCGAACAACCGCGACCAGGCGCCGCCCGCCAGCACCACCGCATCGGCATGAACGCGGCCCTTCTCGGTGACGACACCCGTCACGCGGCCCGCCGAGATGTCCAGGCTGCGCACGGCGCAGTTGGTCAGCACGCTCGCCCCGCGCGCCTGCGCCGCCTCGGCGATGGCGGGGGCGGCCCACTGCGGCTCGGCCCGGCCATCGCCGGGAGTATACATCGCGCCCTTCAGCGACAGCCGGTTGCCGGGAAGATGCCGGTCGATCTCGGTCCCGCGCAGGATTTGGCTTTCGATCCCGAAAGGCTCCAGGTGCCGCCGCCACCGGTCCAGCTTGTCCAGGTAGCTGTCCGTCTCGGACCCGAACAGGATGCCACTTTGCACATAGCCGGTCTTGCGCCCCACGCGCGACGACAACCCGGCCCAGAGCCGCATCGATTCCGCCATCAGCGGCACTTCGCGGGGATCGCGGCGCGAAATGCGCACCCAGCCCCAGTTCCGGCTCGACTGTTCGCCGCCGATCTGGCCCTTTTCGCAAAGCAGGACGGAATGCCCCCGCTCGGCCAGTTCCAGCGCCGTGCAGGCCCCGATGATGCCGCCGCCGATGACCACGACGTCCACCCGGTCGGGCAGACGAAGATCGGGTTCGAAATGGGCGAGCGTGGGGCCGGGCATGGCGTCATCTACCCATGCGTCACGGGGACGGTCCAGAGCCAACAGCAAGGGGCAAGGCGACTGTGGCATTCGGGAATCGCCGCGCCTGCGGCACCCTTTGCAGGCAGGGGCAAAACCGCCATATCAGGCGCATGACCGACACCTCGACCCGCCACTTCGAAACCGTCGCCCGCCGCACCGTCACGGGCCTGCCCGAACCCTTTCGCCGCCACGCGGCCGAGGTGGCGCTGGTGGTCGCCGAATGGCCGGACGAGGCCATGCTGGCGGACGTCGGGCTGCACGAGCCGCTCGACCTCACCGGGCTCTACGAGGGCGTGCCGCTGACCGAGAAGTCGGTCTGGGACAGCCCGATGCAGCCCGACACCGTCTGGCTTTTTCGCCAGCCGATCCTCGCGGAATGGCGCGACCGGGGGAACGTCGCGCTCGACGACCTGATCGCCCATGTGGTGATCCACGAATTTGCCCATCACTTCGGCTGGTCCGACGACGACATCGCCGCCATCGACCCCTGGTGGGAGTGACCTATTCCACCCCCGCCGCCTTGCGCGCGAGGCCGTCCAGCAAATCCACCGCCTCCTTCATCGCCTCGCCGGGCATCTCGCGATAGCCGACAACGGTCTGGCCATCCCCCGGAAGCTGCGCGACGAAGATGCCATAGGGACAGAAGGCGATGTTCATCGGATCGGCCTCCATCACGTTGCGCGAGACGACGGCAGAACAGAAATTGTAGACGTCGGCGCGCTCGTAAATGACCTTGTCCGACCCGACATCCTGCCGCGTGCGCTCCAGCATCTCGCCGACGTGGCTGACCCAGTCGACCACCAGCCCCGCATCGGTGATCGCGTTTTCCAGTTCGAACACCACGTCGTCATAGGTGGCGTCGGTGCGATAGATGACGGCCTGCGCGCAGGCCCCCCCCGCGACAACCGCCAGCGCGGCGGCGAGCAACAACTGTTTCATGGCAATCCTCCCCAAAGTGAACGGCCCCGGCTTGCCAGCAGGGGGCATGATCCTCACTCTGGTACATAGTGCGACACGGCACCTTGCGTCATGTCAATGCGGAGGTTGGACATGGGATTTGCGATGCAGACGCTGGAAGTTCTGGTCCTGCTCTTCGTCGGGCTGATCGGCCTGCTGGCGGCGTTTGGCCTTGTGCTCTTCGTCATCGACCGCACCCAGACGGGCGACGCGATCCGACGCAACTATCCGGTCATCGGCCGGTTTCGCGGGCTGTTCACCGAACTGGGCGAGTTCTTCCGCCAGTATTTCTTCGCGATGGACCGCGAAGAGATGCCGTTCAACCGCGCGCAGCGGGACTGGGTGAACCGGGCAGCGGATGCGATGGGCAACACGGTGGCCTTCGGCTCCACCCGCAGCCTGACCATTCCCGGCACGCCGATCTTCGTCAACGCCGCCTTCCCGCCGCTGGACGACGAACACGCGAAGACCGAACCGCTGGTGATCGGGGCGGGCGCGCGAACCCCCTACGCCGCGCCGTCGTTCTTCAACATCTCGGGAATGAGCTTCGGGGCGATCTCGAAACCCGCCGTCGAGGCGTTGAGCCGGGGCGCGAAAGAGGCGGGCATCTGGCTGAACACCGGGGAAGGCGGCCTCAGCCCCTATCACCTGTCGGGCGGCTGCGACGTGGTCTTCCAGATCGGCACCGCCAAGTACGGCGTGCGCGATGCCCACGGCCATCTGTCCGACGACCGGCTCAAGGCCATCGCGGCACACGAGCAGGTGCGCATGTTCGAGATCAAGCTGGCCCAGGGCGCCAAGCCCGGCAAGGGCGGCATTCTGCCCGGGGCCAAGGTCACGCCCGAGATCGCTGCAATCCGGGGCATCCAGGCCGGGCAGGACAGCCTCTCGCCCAACCGCCATATAGAAGTGGCGGATTTCGAGGAGCTGCTCGACATGATCGCGCGCGTGCGCGCGGTGACGGGCAAGCCCACCGGCATCAAGACCGTCGTCGGGTCGGTCGACACCTTCGACGAGCTTTTTACCGCCATCGACCGGCGCGGGGCGGACAGCGCCCCCGACTTCATCACATTGGACGGCGGCGAGGGTGGCACCGGGGCCGCGCCGATGCCGCTGATCGACCTTGTCGGCATGTCGATCCGCGAGGCGCTGCCGCCGGTGGTGAATCTGCGCGACCGCCACGGGCTGAAGGACCGCATCCGCATCGTCGCCAGCGGCAAGCTGGTGAACCCCTCGGACGTGGCCTGGGCGCTGGCCGCGGGGGCGGATTTCGTCACCTCGGCGCGAGGCTTCATGTTCAGCCTCGGCTGCATCCAGGCGCTGAAATGCAACCGGAACACCTGCCCGACTGGCATCACCACCCACGATCCGCGCCTGCAGAAGGGGCTGGTGGTCGAAACGAAATACATGCGCGTCGCCCATTTCGCCCGCGAGATCATTCACGAGGTCGAGATGATCGCCCATTCCGTCGGTGTCTCGGAACCCCGCCGGATGCGCCGACGGCACGTCCGGATCGTGCAGGCGGACGGAAGAAGCATACCTCTTAACCAGATACTTCCGAGTTACAGACCAGTCTCCGAATCGTGAGCCGAAATAATTTGGTCGTTGCCGATACCCGGCATAGTCTCGTCCAAAATTCGGAGGAAATAATGGCCCACCGCTGGACGAACGACCTGACCGAAGCCGACGTGACGCCCGAGGCTGCCTTCCTGAACCGCCGCCAGATCGTCGGCGGCCTGGTCGCGGCGGGGATGGTCGGGCTGGGGGCCGGCCGCGCGCGGGCCGAGGCGCTGGAACCGAACGGCTGGGAAGAGATCACCTCCTACAACAACTTCTACGAATTCGGCACCGACAAGGGCGACCCGGCGCGCAACGCGGGCAAGCTGACGACCTCGCCCTGGACGGTGAAGATCGACGGCATGGTCGACAAGCCGGGCGACTACTCCTTCGACCGGATCATGCAGGCGATGACGGTGGAAAAGCGCATCTACCGCTTCCGCTGTGTCGAGGCCTGGTCGATGGTGATCCCCTGGAACGGGTTCGAACTCGCCGACCTGCTCAACATGGCGGGCGTGCAGCCGGGCGCGAAATACGTCGCCTTCGAAACGCTGCTGCGCCCGGCCGAGATGCCCGGCGTCCGCTACCCGGTCATCGAGTGGCCCTATGTCGAGGGCCTGCGCCTGGACGAGGCGATGCACCCGTTGACGATCATGGCGACCGGCATCTACGACAAGCCGATCCCGAACCAGAACGGCGCGCCGATCCGGCTGGTGGTGCCGTGGAAGTATGGCTTCAAATCGATCAAGTCGATCGTCCGCATCTCGCTGGTGGACAAGCAGCCGCCGACTGCCTGGAACAAGTACAGCGACCATGAGTACGGTTTCTACTCCAACGTGAACCCCAATGTGGACCATCCCCGCTGGTCCCAGGCGAGCGAGCGCCGCGTCGGCAGCGGGCTTTTTGCGAAGAAGGTACCGACCCTGATGTTCAATGGCTACGAAGCCGAGGTCGCGGGCCTCTATGCAGGCATGGACCTCGCCAAGTTCCACTGATGCTGAAGCTGGGATTCGTTCTTGCCCTGGGGACTGTCACGGCGCCCGAGATGTCCCTGATGACCCCGCCACTGGCCGCCCAGCCGCCCATCGTCTCGCCGAACCCGTTTCTGGAGTCCTCGGGCGGCTCGGTGTCGGTTGTCACCATCACCGAACCGCAGGGGTTCGGCGAGGCGATCCGCCGGATAGACCAGGAACAGGTGATCGACGCCGTCTGGCAGGCCGAGAAGATCGACCGCGAGACCGGCCGCAATGCCGATGTGTTTGTCGTCTTCGTCGATGACTGGACCGACGCGCAGCGGTTCGCCACCGGCATACGCTCGGCCAGGCTGGCCGAACACTACGCCGCGCTGAAAACGGAGATCTCGGTCGATCTCTTCACCGCCAGGGCTGCCTCGGGTCGCTATGTTCAGTGGATCACCATCGCCCGCAACCTCTCGCCCTACCGGATTCCGCCGTCCTGCTATGCCCGCCTTGTGGTCTCGGTCATCTATTCCGCGGGCAATCCTGGCGACATCGGGATGCGCGCCTGCGCGAAACAGCGCGGATGACGCTGATCGACCGCGCCAACACGCTGCTGCGGCGCGTGCCGGTCTGGCTGGTCTATGTCGTCGGCATGGCCGGCGCGCCCTGGCTGCTCTGGCTGGGCATCAATGGCGAACTTGGCCCCGAACCCGTCCGCGCGCTGGAGCGCGAGTTGGGAGAGCTGGCACTCAAGTTCCTCGTCGGCGGGCTGGCGATCACGCCCCTGCGGCGATTCCCCGGCCTGAACCTGATGAAGTTCCGCCGGGCGATCGGGCTGATCGCTTTCTACTACGTCACCTGCCATCTCCTGGTCTGGTGGGTGCTGGACCTCCAGATACTCAGCCAGATCGGCGCCGAGATCGTGAAGCGTCCCTATATCGCCGTCGGCATGGCCGCCTTCGTGCTGCTGGTGCCCCTGGCGCTGACCTCGAACAACGGGTCGGTCCGCAGGCTGGGGCCGCGTTGGCGCAGCCTGCACAAGCTCGTCTATGCTGCGGTCCTTCTGGGGGGCATCCACTTCCAGCTTCAGGCCAAGGGATTCCGGATCGAACCGCTGGTCTACCTCGCCATCATCGCGATTCTCCTCGTCGCACGCCTTCCACTGCGCCGCTGGCTGCGAGTCGGGGCCTGATTCACCCCCCGATTCACCCTGTCGCTACCCATGCGCGAAGGTGCCCTAGCGGTAGTTCGCGTCAGAGGCGCAAAATCTGGTGTTAGCGCCCCCAGCGAGTCGCTGATTCCCCGGCGCGGCAAGGCCCAAAAACCCGGGCAGCCAAAAAACTTCGCAGATAAGTCATTGAAAACAAATAACATCCAAGAAAAACGAAAAAAATATGACGCCGGACGAAAAAAGGGGTTGCGGCCCCCGGCACCAATCCGTAAATACCCCCTCACCGGCGACGCAGTGATGCTTCAACGGGACGCCAGACGGACCGGACGACAACGAACGGTAAGGACGGCGGGAACGAAAAACAGCGGTAATGCAGGCGGGGCGCGCCAAAGAAGTTAGGGCGCATCTCGGTGAATTTGTCGCTACGCTCTTTGAAATCGACGATATCTGAAGAGATATGTGGGCGGTTTGGTTCATTCGATGGATCAACGTCTGTATATCGCGCCTCTAGGCTTCGGCCGATGATGAGGTGTCAGCTTCACTGTTTGGACGGCTTTCGGTTTCTTCTGAAACCCGAAGCACAACAAACAGAGACTTCCATCAGGATTAGCCTCCTGGTGGAGATGTGCAGAGGTTCGAACGTCAAGGATAAGCTGGAAACAGCTTTTCAACTTGAGAGTTTGATCCTGGCTCAGAACGAACGCTGGCGGCAGGCTTAACACATGCAAGTCGAGCGCACCTTCGGGTGAGCGGCGGACGGGTGAGTAACGCGTGGGAACGTGCCTTTCTCTACGGAATAGCCTCGGGAA
>JAGRMS010000376.1 GCA_020441135.1 Pseudooceanicola sp. | reverse complement strand
GACCGGATAGACCGGCAGGCGGATGCCGATGGGGTTCAGAACCTTCGGCCCATAGCTGCCCAGCGCGCTGACATAGACGTCGCCGGTGATCCGCCCGGCCACCTCGGTATCGATGCCGACAACGCGGTCGTTCTCCACCGCGATGGCCCGGATCGACTGGCCGTACTGGAACTCCACCCCCAGCTCGGCGCAGCGTTGGGCCAGCGCGAGGGTGAACATCCGGCAATCGCCCGTGCGATCCGCCGTCAGCCGCAGCCCGCCGACGAACTTGTCGCGCACCGCCGCCAGCGCCGGCTCTGCCGCGATGCAGCCATCGCGGTCGAGCACCTCGTAGGGGCTGTCGTATTCGGCAAGGATTTCCTGATCCGCCTTCGACCCCTTCAGCTGCTTTTCCGTGCGAAACAGCTGCAACGTCCCCTGCGCGCGCCCATCGTATTCGATCCCGGTCTCGGCGATCAGCTCGGGCATCACGTCGCGGGAATAGTTCGAGATGCGCACCATCCGGCTCTTGTTGATCCGGTAGCTGTCGTCGTTGCAGTTGCGCAGCATCTGCACGCCCCAGGCCCACATCGTGGGGCTGATCAAGGGCCAGATGAACAGCGGGCGGCGCTTCATGAACAACCACTTCAGCGCCTTCATCGGGATGCCCGGCGCGGCCCAGGGCGAGGTCATGCCATAGGACAATTCGCCCGCGTTGGCATAGGAGGTTTCCAGCCCCGGTCCCATCTGGCGGTCGAGCACGGTGACTTCGGCGCCCTGCCGTGCCAGGTAATAGGCCGTGGTCACACCGATGACCCCCGCCCCCATCACGACAACCTTCATGCGTACCCCCTTTTCGGCCAGCATGGCGCGGCAGGGACTTCAACTCAAGCCGGTCGCGCCGCCCGCCCGATTTGCCTTGGCTGCGAAGTCGGTTAATCAGGCAGCACCGCCGCGAAAGGACCGCACCATGCCCCATGCCCTGCTGACCGAGGACGACATCGCCACCTACCGCCGCGATGGCGTGGTGCTGGTGCGCGGCCTCTTCGCCGATCATGTCGAGACGCTGCGCGAGGGCGTCGCGCAGAACATGGCGCAGCCGGGGCCCTACGCCTCGGAAAACAAACGCGCAGGCGAGTCGGGCCGGTTCTTCGACGACTATTGCAACTGGGACCGCATCCCGGCGTTCGAGCAGGTGATCCGCGAAAGCCCCGTGGCAGAGGTCGCCGCCGACCTGATGGGATCGCAGGGTGTCCAGCTGTTCCACGACCATGTGCTGGTCAAGGAACCCGGCACGTCAATGGCCACGCCCTGGCACCAGGACAGCCCTTACTATTTTGTCTCGGGCAGCCAGACCGTCAGCTTCTGGGCGCCGCTGGACCCGGTGCGCGAGGCGACGCTGCGTTGCGTCGCCGGATCGCACCGCTGGCCGAAAGAGGTGTTGCCCACCCGCTGGGCCGCCGCGACGCCGTTCTTCGACGGGATCGAGGACTACATGCCCGTGCCGGACCCCGAGAAGGAAGGCATGACCATCGTGGAATACGCGATGGAGCCGGGCGATGCGGTGGCCTTCGACTTCCGCACCCTGCACGGCGCGCGCGGCAACACCTCGGCCAACCGCCGCCGCGCCTTTTCGCTGCGGCTGGTGGGGGACGACGCGCGCTATGTCGAGCGGCCGGGGCCGACCTCGCCGCCTTATCCGGGGCATGGGATGACGGCGGGGCAGCAGCTGCGGACCGACTGGTTCCCGATGCTGCGCTAGGCGGGTTCGGTCCCCGGCACCGGTGTCCGTTCCCCCAGCAGCCAGCGCACGGCATCGGTGTAATCGAAGGCCAGCGAGATCAGGATCGTCGCCGCGACCGCCCAGAGGATGCGGCGCGGCCAGTCCGGCATGTCGGGGCGGCGCGCGAGCGCCACAAGGTAGATCGCCAGCGGCGTCCAGAACAGGATATGCGGCAGGCCCAGCAGCTTGACGTAACCCATGCGGTCATACATCCAGCCGACGCCAACCCCCGCCAGCACCGAAGCCGCCACGGCCAGAACCGCCGCCATCCGCGTCTGCCGCCAGATCAGCAGCGTCAGCGGCAACACGAAAGCGCCCGCCAACAGCACATAGAGCCAAAGCTGCACCCAGACCGGTTGCAGCCGCAGCGCCTCTTCGAGTGTCATCGTTTCCCCCTCCACTCGCGCCAAAATTCTTGCAAGAATTTTGTCCCGCTCAGAACCACTGTCCCGGCTCCATCAGTCCGAGGTCCAGCAACTGCCGCGAATGCCACTCGAAGGGCGTCGAGTTGTGCCAGCGGAAGGTCGGGATGTCATAGGTCGACCCGGGGTTGCGCTTCAGCGCCTTGGCGGTGCGGAAGGAACAGATCGCCGCCGTCAGGTTGTGGTGCCAGGGGCAGGCGTAGGTGTTCATCTCCTGGTCGTCGAAGGTGTGATCGGTCAGCAGCCGCAGCCCGGGCCGGGCGCGGAACAGGGCGATGCGGTCGATCTTGCGGCTGGCCTTCGGGATATGCTCCTCGAACCGCCAGCGCAGGCCGCCGAAGAAGTCGAGCTGCCGCTCGCGCGCCCGCCCCGTCGCCGGATCCTTGCGCGACAGCGCGTAATAACCCGACCGATCGAGATGCGCGGCTTCGAGCGACACCGCACCCGGGCAGGCGGCAAGGTCGGGCGCGTAAAGGTCCACCACATAGGCCAGCATCGCCTCGCGCCGTTCCTCGGCGTGAAAGGCCAGCATCTCGCCCACGCTGCGGGTCTCGCAAAAGGGAAAGAACAGGTATTCGGCGTTGTAGCAGTAGTAAAGCCAGACCCCCGGCGCGGCGGCGATCATCCGGTTCACCGCCTCGAACACCGCTTCGGGGCGCGTGGTGTCGAAGGCGATGCGCTCCACCTTCGTCGCCACATCCTCGGCCAGGGCGAAGTCGTCGGGCATCAGCGCCAGCACCGTCCGGAATCCGCAGCCAAGGTGATGGCGCAGCGTGGTGTCCACCTCGACCGCGTCCTCGACAAAGACCATCGCCACCGGCCCCTTCGGCGCACCGCCCTTCAGGAAGGTTTCGAGAGAGGGGTAAGAGCGGCTCAACACGCGGATCCCGGCTGCGGCTGGATATTTGGCGCAGGTTCCGTTAATTGCGCGTGCATTGCAAGCGGCCCCCGGGGCCGCCCTGCCCCCGGAGACCCCACGCCATGACCGCCCGCAAGAAGCTGTTCCTCAAGACATACGGGTGCCAGATGAACGTCTACGACAGCGAGCGCATGGCGGAATCGCTGAAGGACTACGACCAGACCGACCGGCCCGAGGACGCCGACCTGATCCTGCTGAACACCTGCCACATCCGGGAACGGGCGGCGGAAAAGGTTTATTCCGAACTGGGCCGGATGCGCGCGCTGAAGGCCGAAAGGCCGGACCTCAAGATCGGCGTGGCGGGCTGCGTGGCGCAGGCCGAGGGCGCCGAGATCATGCGCCGCCAGCCGCTGGTGGACCTCGTCGTCGGCCCGCAAAGCTATCACCGCCTGCCCGAGCTGGAAGCCAAGGCACGCGCCGGTCAAAAGGCGCTCGACACCGATTTTCCGGAAGAGGACAAGTTCGACCACCTCGCTGCGCGCCCCAAGGCCGCGCGCGGGCCGACCGCCTTCCTGACGGTGCAGGAGGGCTGCGACAAGT
>JAGRMS010000041.1:3806-10854 GCA_020441135.1 Pseudooceanicola sp. | reverse complement strand
CATCATCTGGCTGCGCGGCCCGTGGTATTCCGCGATCCCCAGCGCCTGTCGCAGCTGCTCCGCGCTCTGCCTCCGCAGCCGCGCCGCCATCGCCGCCACCCCCAGCGCGTTCCACGCGCCCGAGGTGTGATAGTCGCTGACCGTTGCGTGCAACGCGATACCCGCCCGACCGGCGATCTCGTAACCGACCGCCAGCGCCGCCAGCACCTCCTGCCCGCCAAGGTCCGGCAAATGCTCCGCCAACGCCGCCAGCGTCGGCACCGTCACAACGCCGATATGGCCCTTGGTCGGGTTGTAGCCGTCATGCCCGTCCAAGTTGTCCGTCTGCGTCGCTGCGGCGAACACCGCCCCCGCCAGGCTGACCCGTCGCCCGTCGAACAGCATCCGCGCACCCATGCCGTCGCTGCCCGCGCCATAGAGCATCGCCGCCGTGTCGCGTCCGATCCGCCCGGCCTCCATCGGCCCGGCGGCCGCGCAGATGCCCAGCGTATCCAGCAAGAGATACCCTGCTCGACGCCGCACCGCCTCGGGAATCTCGCTCGCCTGGCGCTCCAGAACAAATGCCTGCACCCGGCCCAGCATCCCCGCCCCGGCAATATCCTTCATCGCGTGCCCCTTCCGACCCTGTCGCGTCGCGATCACACTAACCCTGCACCGGCGCATCTGAATGTGACGTTAACGACGCCGGACCAGAGCAAAACCGGCATGCCTCTTCTGGAAGGCACAGGCACGAAATCAATGTCGGGTGATTATCGAGGGTGCCTCGAAGCGAGCGAAACGCGGCCCCGTGTCGCGCGGAGTATTCATCCGGCCGGCCACTCCGAGCATTGGCGGGCTGGGTCCATCGGCATGTCCGCGCTTCCGATCGCCTATATCAGTCTGGCCAACATGGCCGCCCGGGCGATCGCCCGGTCGCTCCGAACCTTGCGTCAGGTGGTTGAGCGGGCAGGCAGGACTCCAATCCGGGAACCCCTCCATTCCCTGCCCTGACCGGCGGGATTGTCGGTTCAGCACGACGGAACGGCCCGCCCGCGTCACCCGGCCAGAGCCATCGCCAGACGGTTCTGCCGTTCGATCACCTTCGGGAGGTCAACCGTCGTCAGCCGCCCGTCCCGCACCACCTCGCGCCCCTCGACGAAAAGGTTGCGCACCCGCATCGGTCCGGCCAGCAGCAACGCTGCCTTGTCCCAGCTCCCCGCGCTCTCGATCCCCGAAACGTCCCAGATCGCGATGTCGGCCCGCTTGCCAACCTCCAGACGCCCGCAATCGCTGCGCCCCAGAACCTCCGCCCCGCCACGCGTCGCGATTTCCAGTGCCTCCCGCGCACTCATCGCGTCGGCCCCCCGCGCCACCCTCTGCATCAGCATCGCTTGCCGTGCCTCGGCCACGAGGTTTCCCGCGTCATTGCTGGCCGACCCGTCGACGCCAAGCCCAACCGGCACCCCGGCATTCCGCATCGCCCTGACCGGTGCGATGCCGGACCCGAGGCGGCAATTCGAACAGGGGCAATGCGCGATCCCGGTGCGCGTGCGCGCGAACAACCCGATCTCGCCCGCGTCCAGCCGAACGCAATGCGCGTGCCAGACGTCAGGCCCGGTCCAGCCCAGGTCTTCGGCATATTGTCCCGGACGGCAGCCGAAATGCGCCAGGGAATACGCCACATCCTCCTCGTTCTCGGCGAGATGGGTGTGCAGCATGACCCCCTTGTCCCGCGCCAGAAGGGCGGTATCCCGCATCAGGTCTCGGCTGACCGAGAAAGGCGAACAGGGCGCCAGCCCCACCCGCACCATCGCGCCTTCGCCCGCATCGTGAAAGGCATCCACCACCCGGATGCAATCCTCCAGGATTGCCGCCTCGCGCTCCACCAGCCGATCCGGCGGCAGGCCCCCGGCGCTCTCGCCGATGCTCATAGACCCGCGCGTGGCATGGAACCGCAGCCCGATTTCCCGCGCCGCAGCAATGCTGTCGTCCAGCCGCGCGCCATTGGGGTAGAGATACAGGTGGTCCGAGGTCATCGAACAGCCCGACAGCGCCAGCTCTGCCAGCCCCGCCAGCGCCGAGACATACACTTCCTCAGGCCCGAACCGCCCCCAGATCGGGTACAGCGCCTTGAGCCAACCGAACAGCAGCGCGTCCTGACCCGCCGGAACGGCCCGGGTCAGAGTCTGGAACAGGTGGTGATGGGTGTTGACCAATCCCGGTGTGACCACGCAGCCCGCCGCGTCGACCACCTCGCCGGCAGTCGCCAGCCCCTGCCCGATCTCGGCAATCGCCCCGCCACGCAGCCGCACGTCAGCCCCCTGCAACTCGCGCCGACTGTCGTCCATGGTCAGGACGGTATCGGCGTTCTTAATCAGGATTTCGCGCATGTCAGGGCTCCGCTTTTCGCTGCACCCCGCTTCAGACCTCACGCCTTGCCGAAGGAAAACGGTAAGATCCGGCGCCTTTCACCTGACACGCCTCGGAGTCAGGATCAAGTCGCAAAGGGCGCGAGCAAGGCCAGGGCCTGTGCGTGCAGCCCGGCATTCGCCGCCGCAACCGCTTGCCCCCCTTCGTGGGCCGGGCCGCCCCGCCAGTTGGTGACGATGCCGCCCGCCGCCTCGATCAGCGCAATGGGCGCCATGATGTCGTAGGTCTGCAACCCTGCCTCGATCACCAGGTCGATCTGGCCCGCGGCCAGCAGCGCATAGGCATAGCAATCCATACCGTAGCGGGTCAGCCGCACCTGGCCCGAGACCGCCTCGAACCCCGCCCGATCCCGTGCGGTGCCGACTTCGGGGAAGGTAGTAAACAGCAGCGCGTCGCCCAGCACCCCGGTCGCGCGGGTCCGCAGTTCGCGCGCACCCATGGGCCCGGTCATGGCCGCACGGCCAGCGGAACCCGTGAAACGTTCGCCAATATAGGGTTGGTCGATCATCCCCAGCCGGGGCCCCTCCGCATCGGCCAGGGCGATCAACACGCCCCAGGTCGGCGTTCCGGAAAGGAAGGCGCGGGTGCCGTCGATAGGGTCGAGAACCCAGGTGCGCCCGCTCGTGCCTTCTGCACGGGCGAATTCTTCACCGAGGATTGCATCCCCGGGGCGCAATTCGGCCAGCATGCTGCGCATGGCCGTCTCGGCGGCGCGGTCGGCCGCCGTCACCGGATCGAATCCCGAGGCCGCCTTGTTCTCGGCGCTCAATCCCTCCCGGCGGAACCAGGGCAGGATGGCGTTGCGGGCAGCATCGGCAAGACGATGGGCGACGTCGATATCGGACAGGGACTCGGGTGTCATGGTTGCCCGCGTGCCACCTCGCGGCAAAAGCTGCAAGGGCGCCGATCAACGTTGCCGGTTCATTCAGGCCACGTCGCTCAGAACACGGGCCAGGTCGAACAGGCGGCGGCGCTGGTGCTCGGGGATCGCGTAATACGACCGCACCAGGTCCAGGGCTTCCTTGTCGCCCAGGATGTCCGAGGGAATCGCCTGCCCGGCATCGACCGCGGGCTGGTCGTCCGACAGCCCTTCGAAGAAGAAGGCTACCGGAACCTCCAGCGCATCGGCGATATCCCAAAGGCGCGAGGCACTGATCCGGTTTGCACCGGTTTCATATTTCTGGATCTGCTGGAACTTGATGCCGACCTTCTCCGCAAGCTGTTGCTGCGTCATCCCGATCAACCAGCGGCGGTGGCGCACGCGTTTTCCAACGTGTACGTCGACTGGATGGGTCATACTTGTCTCCTATGTGATACTGACAACAAAACCTCGCCCGGCGGGGCGCGGTTGCAAGGCACACAACAAGATCCGACAACGTCGGCGTTTCAACATGACCGGCGCGCAGCAGCCGGGTGGTACCCGATCCACTCTACGCGCTTTCGATTGCGTTTCAAGCCAGTTGAGTGACGTAGACGTCAAGACACCTGTGGTTGCGCCCGCTTCCGGGATTCCCGCCAGACATGTTACGACATTCAGGATTTCCCCGTTAAGGCGCAAGCCGTTGTCTTCGCCATGTCCCCGTGTCAGTGGGAAACAATGAACCCGAAAGCCACAGCCAGGTTTCCGAAGCGATGACAATCCGCGCGTATCAGATCCAGCAACCATATGGAAATGCTGACTTTTTCGAGATACCCACACCCCAGCCCGGCCCCGGACAACTGAAAATCGCCATCCGCTGTGCCGGACTCAACTTCGCAGATCTTTTGATCCAGAATGGAACCTATCAGGATATTCCGAAGCCACCGTTCACGCTCGGCATGGAAGTCGCGGGCGTGGTCGAGGCGCTGGGTGAGTCGGTTGAAGGCTTTTCAATCGGCGATCGTGTCGCCGTCTTCGCCGGCCAAGGCGGCCTGGCACAGGCCGGAGCCTTCGATTCGAACCGCGCCGTTCGCATCCCGGACACAATGAGCTTCGAGGAGGCCGCCGGTTTCCTGATTGCCTATGGAACCAGCCACATGGCGCTCGATCACCGTGCGAAGCTCAAGCCCGGCGAGACGCTGCTTGTCACCGGCGCCGGGGGTGGCGTTGGCCTGACCGCGGTGGAAATCGGCAAGCGGATGGGGGCCACCGTGATCGCTCATGCCCGTGGTGCCGACAAGCTGGCGGTGGCGCAGGCCGCCGGGGCCGACCACCTGATCGACGACAGCGAAGACCTGCGCGCGCGGTTGCTGGCGCTTGGCGGTGCGGATGTCGTCTATGACGCGGTCGGCGGTGACGCCTTCCGCGCCGCCTTCCGCGCCTGCAAGCCCGAGGGGCGGCTGATCTGCATCGGCTTCGCCTCGGGCGACATCCCGCAGATCCCCGCCAACCACCTGATGGTCAAGAACCTGACGGCCATCGGTCTCTATATCGGCGGCTACTTCAGGTTCCGCGCCGACGTGGTGCGCGACAGTCTGACGACCCTTCTCGGCTGGTACGAACAGGGGTTGCTGAAGCCCCACATCAGCCACGTCCTGCCCTTCGACCGCGTGGCCGAAGGGATGGCGCTGCTGCGCGACCGCAAGTCCACTGGCAAGGTGGTGATCCGGGTCGCTGCCGACTAACTGGCCACCTTCAGCCGCGGCTTGGCCGCCTGCGCCTCGACAAAAGCCGCGCGAAGCAACGAGCTCAGGCGCTGATGCACCTCGCCCGAGGTGTCACCGCCATAAAGCACGATGTGATGCGCCGGCAGTTCCGGCAGGCCACCGTCATGACGCACCGGCTCCAGATGCGGCGGCAGGGTGCCCTCCAGCAGCGCCTGCACGCCGAGGTCGGCCGAGACCGTCGCTTCGGTGGTCCGGTCGGAATCGGAATCGACGGCAAGGTTCCACTCGATCCCGGCCGCATCCAGCGCGCGCAGCACCATCGGGCGGAAAATGCAGTTGCGCGACTGCGCCAGATCCAGCGGTCGCTTGCGCCAGGCCGCCCCGCCGATCGCACCGACCCAAAGCAGCGCCTTGCTCGCCAGCCGCTCCGAACCCGGCGGCACCTCGGCCTCGGTGGTCAGGATCATGTCGCACTCGCCCCGCGCGAACTTCTGCTTGAGCGACACCGTGTTCAGCGTCAGCAGTTGCACCCTGACCCGCGGAAAGGCCGCGTTGAACTGTTGCAGGACGCGCGGAATGGCCGGGTAGACGATGTCATGCGGCACCCCCAGCACGATCTCGCCCTCGAACGCCTGGTCGGTCAGCCGCGCGATCACCTCGTCGTTCAGCGCCACCATGCGCCGCGCATAGGCCAGCAGTTGCTCGCCCGAGGCGGTCAGCGCCACGCCCCGGCCCGACCGGTCGAGCAATTCCAGCCCCAGCAACTCTTCCAGCCGCTTCAGCTGCATCGAGACCGCCGATTGCGTCAGATGCAAAAACCCGGCGGCGCGGGTGACGCCGCCACTGTCGGCCACGGCAACGAAAGATCTCAGCGTGGTTATGTCCAGGTTGCGTATCATCACGATCCCTTATGAATCACTTCATGAACATTCGTTTTCAAAATGAACCACAGGTCGGCATAAACATCAAGGAAATTGATGCCGATAGAATCATCCATCACGAATCGACGAAAGGACAACAGCCATGACCGTTTCCGCGATCACCCGCCCCGCTCCCCGCGCTGCTCGTTCGGGCCTGTTCGCCCGCATGGCCGCGCTGCACGGCCTCTGGCGCCAGCGCAAGGCACTCGCCGAACTCGACCCCCACATGCTGAACGACATCGGCGTGACCGAGGCACAGGCCCTGAAAGAGGCCCGCCGCCCGCTCTGGGACGCACCTGCCAACTGGATGGCCTGACAGGCCCGCACGAAATGGCCGGATTCCGCGGAATCCGGTCGCTTTCGGCGGTGGAAGCGCTTGAAAAGTGGGGGTGCATCTCCAATATTCGGCAAGGAAGACCGCTGGCAGGGGCCGGCGGGTTTTTTGTCTGGATGGAGACCACACATGGCTGACTACAACCCGACCCGCGCCGCTACCCGGACAATGGCCGGCGCCCGCGCGGTCGAATTCGACGAGGGCCTGCGCGCCCATATGAACAAGGTCTACGGCACGATGTCCGTGGGCATGCTGATCACCTTCGCGGTGGCCTGGGCGGTCGGGTCGAACCCGGCGCTGCTGGGCGTGTTCCGCGATCCGATGACGCTGCAACCGAACATCCTCGGCTGGATCGTGATGTTCGCCCCGCTGGGCATGGTATTCCTGTTCGGCGGTATGCTGAACCGCATCAGCGCCGCCGGCGCACAGCTGTTCTTCTGGGTCTTCGCGGCCGTCATGGGCCTGTCGCTGTCCTGGATCTTCGTGGCCTTCACCGGCTTCTCGATCGCCCAGGTCTTCCTGGTGACGTCGATTGCCTTCGCCGGTCTGTCGCTCTTCGGCTACACCACCAAGAAAGACATCTCGGGCTGGGGATCGTTCCTGATCATGGGCGTGATCGGCTTGCTGGTCGCCTCGGTCATCAACATCTTCCTGGGCTCGCCCGCGATCATGTTCGCGATCTCGATCCTTGGCGTGCTGATCTTCGCGGGACTGACCGCCTATGACACGCAGAGCATCAAGAACACCTACCTGATGCACGCCCACACGGGCGATACCGAGTGGCTGGGCAAGGCCGCCA
>JAGRMS010000041.1:0-3760 GCA_020441135.1 Pseudooceanicola sp. | reverse complement strand
CTGCTGCAGCTGTTCGGCAACCGCGAATAAGCGCTGGAACATCAAGGGACAGGGCCGGGATTTCCCGGCCCTTGTCTTTTGCGGCGCGGCGGGGCAAGCCCCGCCCTACGCAACCTTGCCGACATCGCGCTCCCCTCCCCCCTGCAAAGGGGGAGGGCCAGGGAGGGGGCCTTGCGCCGACAGCTTCCCCTTCACCGCAGCCTGTTCTAGGCTGCACCCATGCTCGAACTCCGCCCCAACTGCGAAATGTGCGACCGCGACCTGCCGCCCGCATCGGATCAGGCGCATATCTGCACCTACGAGTGCACCTATTGCACCGCCTGCGCGCACGACCTGATGAACGTCTGCCCCAACTGCGGCGGCAACCTGCAACCCCGCCCGATCCGCCCCGCGACGGCGCACCGCCCGGGCGTCAGCTTGGAGCACCACCCCGCCAGCGACACGCGCCGCCACAGCAGATGGAGCGCCGAAGAGCGGCGCACCTTTTCCCTAAGTCTCCGGGACATTCCCCCGGAGCGGCGCTAGTCGCCCCTGACCAGCCCGTCGAAGTCGAGCGCATAGCCCGAGGTCAGCGCCCGCGAGGACGTCTTGCCGATACCGGTGAAGCCCGCGCCCTTTTCGGGCTGGCAGGCGCTCAGCGCCAGCCCTGCGGCCAGCAGAAGTGCGATGGTTTTCATGTGCTGCTCTTTATCGTCTTGTTATTGCCGCCAGCTTAACCCGGCCCCTACCCTTGCGCCAAGCCCAGCCGCATCCGGACGGATGGGAAGGTGATGCCCGGCTGCAACGTCACCTCCATCGGCCCCTCCTCGACGAACCCCATCGCCGCGTAGAACGGCACGGCGTTCCGCGTCGCCCAGCACTCCAGCTCGCGCATCCCGGCGGCCCGCGCCTGCGAGCCGACATGGGCGATCAGCGCCCGTCCGACCCCGCGCCGGACCACCCGGTCATCGGTCGCCACATGCCGCACATGCCCGCGCCCAGACACCGCCCCGTCGCGCGTCCAGCCGCCGACCCCAACGATCCGCCCCTCCAGCTCCACCGCGTAATAGGTTCCCGAGGCCAGCAGCGCGGGTTGCGCGCGTGAGATCAGCGGCAGGGCGGTCACGAGGACCGAGGGAGGATAAGCTCCCTTCAACAGCTTCGGATAGCTGCGCGCCAGCAGTGCATCGACCGCCGCCAGATCGCCCTTCGTGGTCGCCCGGACCGTCAGCATCACCCACCCCCCAAAACGCAAAAGGCCGCGCAAGCGGCGCGGCCCCGGCGTCAACGCTGGAACAAGATCCTACTTGATCTTGCCTTCCTTGTATTCGACGTGCTTGCGCGCAACCGGGTCGTATTTGCGCACCGACATCTTCTCGGTCATGGTGCGGGCGTTCTTCTTGGTGACATAGAAGTGGCCCGTGCCTGCGGACGAGTTCAGGCGGATCTTGATGGTGGTCGGCTTGGCCATTGTCGTTCTCCTGCGCCGGGGGCCGCGCGCCCTCGGGAAATCTCATGAAGCCCGCCTTTTACCCATCGCCGCCCCCGAGTCAACCCGGAGGGCAAAGGATTTGCGCGCGCGCCTGCTTCTTCTCTTTCCAAATACTCAAATGCGCAACCGCGCCGCCGGTCACTCCGCGATGATCTTCCCGGGATTGAGGATATTGTCCGGATCCAGCGCCGCCTTGACCGCCCCCATGAACCGCACCGCCTCGCCCAGCTCGCGCACGACGTATGGCCGCTTGCCCTGCCCCACCCCGTGCTCGCCGGTACATGTGCCATCCATCGAGATCGCCAGCTCGTTCAGCCAGGCGATGTAGGTTTCGGCCATCTCGACCTCGTGCGGAACGTCCATGTCGATCAGCATCGAGCAGTGGAAGTTGCCGTCGCCCACATGCCCGACGATCGGCGCCAGCAGCCCCAATTCCTCGGCCTTGGCCTGCGCCGCCCCGACGCATTCCGCAAGGCGCGAGATCGGCACGCAGACATCCGTGGCGATCCCCTTCGCGCCGGGGCGCAGTTGCAGGCAGGCCCAGTACATGTCGTGCCGCGCCTTCCACAGGCGATTGCGCTCTTCTGTGCTCGAGGTCGCGGCAAACCCGTTGCCGCCAACTTCTTCGGCGATGGACGCGAAGGTTTCCGCCTGCTCCGCCACCCCGGCTTCCGAGCCGTGGAATTCCAGCAGCAGCAGCGGCGTCTCGGGCAAATCCAGCTTGGAATAGGCGTTCGCCGCTTTCACGCACATTTCGTCCAGCAGCTCGATCCGGGCCACCGGCACGCCATACTGGATCGTCGCCATCACCGCCCGGCAGGCGGCATCGACGCTCGGGAAGGAACAGCGCGCGGCGCGGATCGCCTCCGGTATCCCTTGAAGCCGCAGCGTGATCTCGGTGATGACCCCGAGCGTGCCTTCCGAGCCGACCAGCAGCCGCGTCAGGTCATACCCGGCCGATGACTTCTTGGCGCGCTTTCCCGTGCGGATCACCGTGCCGTCCGCCATCACCGCCTCCAGCGCGATGACATTGTCCTTCATCGTGCCGTAGCGCACCGCGTTGGTGCCGCTCGCCCGCGTCGCGGCCATGCCGCCAAGCGAGGCATTGGCGCCGGGGTCGATGGGGAAGAACAGCCCCTTGTCGCGCAGATGCGTGTTCAGCGCCTCGCGCGTCACGCCGGGCTGCACCACGCAGTCGAGGTCTTCACCATGCACCGCCAGAACCTTGTTCATCTCCATCAAGTCGATGCAGACCCCACCGGCGGGCGCGTTCACATGGCCCTCCAGCGAGGTGCCGGTGCCATAGGCGATAACCGGCACCTTGTGGGCGGCGCAGACCTTGACGATCTCGGCCACCTCGCCGGTGTCGCGCGCAAAGACCACCGCATCGGGCGCCTGCGTCTCGATCCAGGTGGTCGTGTGCCCATGCTGCTCGCGGATCGCCTGGCCGGTGTTCAGCCGCTCGCCGAACCGCTGTTTCAACACGCCAAGCGCGGTTTCGATGCCGGCCTCGTTGCGCGGCATCCGTGTGGCCTTGACCATTCTTCTACTCTCCCAATGCGATGCCTTCGCGGCGCGGATCCGCCCCGCCCCTCAGCACGGTCCCGATCTCGATGGCGTGCAGGCCCGAGTTCAGGTCGCCGACTTTCACCGCGAACCCCATGCCCTCCAGCCCCTCTTTCAGCTTTTCCGCCCCGGTCCCGACCTCAAGGTCGAAGGTGCCGAAGCGGTTGAGGCCATGCGCCATCGCCACCGCCTGCTGCACGTCCATGTCCCAGTCGGCCCAGGCGATGATCGCCTGCGCGACATAGCCGATGATCCGGCTGCCCCCGGGTGAACCGATGGCCAGCACCGGCTTGCCATCCTTCATCACGATGGTCGGCGCCATCGACGAGCGCGGGCGCTTGCCTGGTTCCACCCGGTTGGCGACCGGCACGCCGTCTACATGGCTGCGGAAGGAGAAATCGGTCAGTTCGTTGTTCAAGAGGAACCCCCGCACCATTACCCGCGCGCCGAAGACGTTCTCGATGCTCGCCGTCATCGCGGCGACATTGCCGTATTGGTCCACGATGGTGACGTGGCTGGTCGAGGGCAGCTCAATCGCCGCGCCATCGGCGCGGGCATGGTCGAATTCCGGCGTTCCGGGCGCAACCGTCTCCAGCGCCGTGTCGGTCTCCAGCAGCGCCGCGCGGCCTGCGAGATAAGCGGGATCGGTCAGACCCTTCACCGGCACCGGCATATAGTCGCTGTCCGCGATGAAGCGCTCGCGGTCGGCAAAGGCGAGGCGCG
>JAGRMS010000375.1 GCA_020441135.1 Pseudooceanicola sp. | reverse complement strand
TCCAGTATCGCCCTGCGCAACTCGTTTCTGGCGAAGTGCTTGGGGCGCTTCTGGGGCATCGGTAGCGTGTCGGGATCGGTTCCGAGGTAGCGGAGCAAGGCGTCCACATGCTCAATGCCTGGATCGTCCGCCCGGCCTATGATGCACCGCAGATGGTGCAGCGTGGCGACGATGGTTTCGGGCTTGAAGGGGCGGAAATAATATCGGCGCGTCATGCTGCCAAGGTAGCCTAACCGGCTGGAATCCGGTATGTTTCCCTTGGTGCTTTTGCTACATAAGGCCGGATATTTGGAGCAAATGGAAGATGGGGTGCTAGCCCGCCTTGGCGGGGCGGCGTTCCGCAATCCTCGTCAGGGCTGCCAGCATCTCGTCGAGGTTGGCGCAGGGATAGGCCCCGGTCGCGCGGATCTCTTCCGTCACGTCCACCGGAAGGTCGGTGTTCGAGGCGGCAGGGATTTCGTTCAGCTTGCCGCCGATCAGCAGGGACAGCGCGGCGCCGCGTTTCTCGAGCGCGGCGAGGACGGCCTTGGTATAGCGCAGTCCCAACCCGTTGTAGGTCGAGACGGCGATCACCCCGGCCCCCTCGGCCAGAGCGCGGTCAACCAGTTGCTCGGCGTCGAGCGAGGTGCCGACCTCGACCGCCGTGACGCCCAGCCCGGAGAGGGCCTCGCGCACCAGGTAGGCGCCGTGTTCGTGGACGTCGGAGGTGCCAAGCGCCACCTTCAGCGCCGCCAGACCCCGGGGCGGGGTCTGGCGCGCGCACCAGGCGGCGGCGTCTCGGTCGAGTTCCAGCGCCCAGTCGACCGGGACCAGCGGTTTCGTCGCGCGGTTGCCGAACAACGTCTCCATCCCGTGCGCGCCAAGGCGGCGGATCGCCAGCAGCAGCGCGGCCGGGTCGGTCACGTCCACGCCGCGGTCGGCCAGTCCCGACATCGCGCGCTGCTTGAACGCCAGCCCGCCTTCCATCAGCCGGTCGGCCAGGGCGTCGATCTGTGCGACGTCGATCAGCGCGCCGTGTTCCGGCGCGTGTTCGACCAGCCGGGCGGCAAAGCGCTGGGCGTCGAGGATCTCGTCGACGTCGGGGATGCGCTGGTTTTCCGTTACCGGCACCGGGTTGATCGCGTGGCCGGTATGGCTGCGGCCCAGCGCGGTGATGTCGGCCAGCAGGTAGCTGGCGAGGCTCGCGTAATTGGCGGCGGGCGAGCGGCGGTAGGCGACGGTATTGCCGTAGAGCATGGTGCCGGGCGTATCCGTGACCCGGGCCATCGCGGCATGAAACGCCGCCCGGCTGGCGGGGTTCGAGAAGTGGTGGCCCCAGCAATAGGACAGGCGCGCGCCGATCAAATCCTCGACGATGTGCTTCTCGATCAGGACGGTCCCGAGGGACGAGGTCATGTCGCGGTAGAGCCCGACGAATCCGTCGTCGAGGTTGGAGTGGATCAGCACCTCGGCCGGCTGCGCGGCGATCAGGCCGATGGCGGTGACGGTGGCCTCGGTCGTGGCCACGTCGTCGTCCCAGTAGGGCAGGCGGAAGGTGAAATACTGTCCGAGATTGCCGATGGCCGTCGCCCCCGCCGCCAGCGCGGCCTGGACGTTGTGCAGCCCGCCCGGCAGCCCCAGCATGAAGTCGCCGAAATGCGAGGCGGCGGGCGAGGCGTTGGTGATGCGGGCGAAGTCCTCGGGGCCTTGAAGGACGATGCCGGTGCCGGTCTGGGCGGCGTCGCGGCGGTCGGGGGGATAGCCCATCGTCCAGTCGAGCGTGATGCCGAAGCGGTCGACCGTGATGCCTTCGTTCGCGGCGGTCTCCTGAATCTCGCGGATCGCGCCGACGGTGCGGTCGATGCTGCGGAAACCGATGTGGGCGTGCTGCATGATGCGCCCCTCGGCGGCGCGGCGGCGCTTGTACTCGGCCTCGGACACGACGTTCTCGGCGTCGAGGAAGGCGTTGCGGCCAAGGGTCCAGGTTTCGGCCAGCTTGCGGCCCTGGTCCAGCAGGTCGCGGCCGGGCGTCATTTCGGGGGCGGTGAGGGCGGTCATGGCGGGCACCTCCTGGTCGTCGGAAACGGTTTAACACAACGGCGGGGTGCGGCAAGGATGGGCGGGCGAAACGGGAGGCGGGAATGCGGCTGGGAATCATCGGCGTCGGACATCTGAGCAGTTTCATCCTGGCGGGTCTTCGCCGGGCGGGCTGGTCGGCGGGCGACGTGCTGCTGACGCCGCGTGGACAGGGGGCGGCGCTGGCGGCGCGGCATGGCCACGCGCTGGCGCGGGATGCGGGCGAGGTGGTGGATCGCTGCGACCTCGTGCTGCTGGCGGTGCGGCCCGCCATGGCGGCAGAGGCGGTGGCGGGCCTGCCGTGGCGGGCGGGGCAGGTGCTGGTCTCGGCCTGCGCCGGGGTGCCGATGGCGCGGCTGGCCGGTGCGGTGGCCCCGGCGCGGGTGGTGCGGGTGATGCCGATCACCGCGGCGGCGGTGGGGGCGAGCCCCACGGTGGTCTGGCCGCAGCTGCCGGAGGTCGAGGCGTTCCTGAGCGCCATCGGGACATTGGTGCCGGTGGACAGCGAGGCGGACTTCGAAACCGCCACCGTCAGCGCCGCGATCTACGGCTGGGCGCAGGCGCTGGTTGTCGCGGGGGCGGAGTGGAGCGCCGCGCAGGGCCTGCCGCCGGACGTCGCGCGCCAGCTGGTTGCGCGCACCTTCGAGGCGGCGGGGCGGATGCAGGCGGAAGACCCCGGCCCGATGCGAGAGGTGCTGGCAAGTCTCGTCACGCCCGGCGGGATCACCGAGGCGGGGCTGCACCACCTGGAGGGCGCGGGGGCGCTGAGGGCCTTCGAGGAGGCCTGCGCGGTCGTGCTGCGCCGCCTCAGGTAGCGATGCGCAGGTCGAGACGGTCCAGCAGCGCCGCAAACGCGGGCGGCGGGGCGCGGTTGGTGATCACCAGGTCGCCCGGCTTCAGCTCGGGCTGGCGCAGGGCGGGCCGACGATCCTGCGGTTCGAACTTGGAGTGGTCGACCGCCATCACCGCCCGCTGCGCGTTGCGCATCATCGCGTTGGCGATGTCGACCTCGCATTGCTCATGCACGAGGAAACCCGCCTGCGCGTCCACCATCGAGGCCGACAAAACGACGTAATCCACATGCATCCGCTCGATCACCTCGAAGGCCGAACGGTCAAACGCCGCGCCGTCGTGGTCGCGCAATTGCGTGCCCGCCATCGAGACCTTGTTGCCCGGGATGATCGCCAGCGTCGAGGCGACGAAGGCCGAGTTGGTCACAACCGTTAGCCCCTTCCGCGCCCGCAGCGCCTGGGCGATGAAACCCGAGGTCGACCCGGTGTCGATCGCCACGCTGGCATGGTCGCCGATCAGCGCGGCGGCGGCGCGGGCGATGGCCACCTTGGCCTCGCGGTTCAGGTTCATCCGGTCGAGGAACGGCGGGTCGGTCGGCATCCGGTTCGACACCAGCGCGCCGTGGACCTTGGACAGGTCGCCGCTTTCCACCAGCGGCTGCGAGACCCGGCGGATCGTCTGGTCGGAGACGCCGAGCAGGCGCGACAGCTCGATCACCGAAACGGTGCCGCGCATGTCCACGGCCTGGAGGATCTGTGACCTGTATTTCGACATCCGCCCTGTCCTACAGCTTTCCGGTTCGCGGGCAAGCAGGTTTGGGGAACACTCCCACTGAAATCAACAAAATTCAACATTTTCGTTGCCGGTCTGTTGATCTTCTCTAAGGTGAAGTCCGCGACTCCCCGGGGGCATCATGGCAACACACGCGGCGAAACACCTGATCATCGGCGGCGGCATCATCGGCTGTTCCATCGCCTATCACCTGACCCGGCGGGGGGAAAAGGACGTGGTGCTGCTGGAACGCGCCGGGCTGACCGAGGGCGCGACCTGGCACGCGGCGGGGCTGGTGGGGCAGCTGCGGTCGTCACGCAACACCACGCGGATGCTGAAGAAATCGGTCGAGATGTATGACCGGTTGCAGAACGAAGAGGGGATGCAGTTCGACTGGCGGAAGACCGGTTCCCTGCGTCTTGCCGCCACCGCCGAGCGGCTGCTGGAGGCGAAGCGGCTGGCGACCATGGCGCGCAGTTTCGACCTGGAGATGCAGATCATCTCGCCCGCCGAGGCGAAGGAACTGTTCCCGCTGATCGACGACAAGGGCCTGCACGGCGCGGCGTTCATTCCGTCGGATGGTTATGTCGATCCGGCCTCGCTCTGCCAGGCGGTGGCCGGGGCGGCGCGGAAACAGGGCGCGGATATCCGGCAGCGGGTGGAGGTGCTGGATTTCGTCGTGCAGGGCGGGCGGATCACCGGCGTCGAGACCACCGAGGGGCTGTGGGAGGCCGAGACGGTCATCCTCGCCAGCGGCATGTGGAGCCGGGAGCTGGGCGCGAAGCTGGGCCTGCGCATCCCGGCCTGCGCGGTGGAGCATCAATATATCGTCACCGAGTCGACCGGCAGCGACATCAGCCATTTCCCGACCCTGCGCGACCCCGAGCGTCTGGTCTACTACAAGCCCGACGCCGGAGGGCGGCTGGTGGTCGGCGGTTACGAGGAACAGACCCTGCCCTTTGGCAACACCGGCATTCCCGGCGCCTTCGTGCGCCAGTTGCTGCCCGAGAACATGGACCGTTTCCTGCCGCTGGCGGAACTGGCGGGACAGGTGACACCCATCGTCAACGAGGTGGGTGTGCGGCAGGTCATCAACGGGCCGATCCCCTATTCGGCGGATGGCGATTTCGTCATGGGCTGGCAGCCGGGGTTCCAAAACCTGATGCTGGCGACCGGCTTCCTGTACGGTATCGCCGCAGGCGGCGGCGCGGGCGAGATGATCGCGGAATGGGTGGTGGACGGACAGCCCTCGCTCGACCTCTGGCCGCTGGACGTGCGCCGGTTCGGGCCGCACCACGGGACGCGGGCCTTCATGTATCCCCGCGCGGTGGAGCATTACGCGCACCACTACAAGAAACGCTATCCGGGGCAGGAGCACCAGACCGCCCGCCAGCTGCGCCTGTCGCCGCTGTATGAACGGCTGAAGGGCATGGGCGCGGTCTATGGCTCGAAGAATGGGTGGGAGCGGCCCCTTTGGTTCGCGCCCGAGGGCGTGCCGCCGGTCGACCAGCTGGATTTCCTACGCCCCGGCTGGAAGGCTTTCGCCGCGGAGGAACACAAGGCGGTGCGCGAGGGCGTGGCGCTGATCGACCAGACGAGTTTTTCCAAGTTCGAACTCCTCGGACCCGGCACGCTGGACCTGCTGCAAAGCCTCTGCGTGTCGAACATGGACCGGCCCGTTGGCAGCGTGATCTACACCCAGATGTGCAACGCGAAGGGCGGGGTCGAGGCGGACGTGACCTTTACCCGGTTGGGCCGCGACCGGTTCTACATGGTTACGGGTTCGGGCTTCGGCGTGCATGACGGCGACTGGATCCGGCGGCACCTGCCCGAGGATGGCTCGGTCCACCTGGTGGAGGTGACAAGCGGCGTGGCGGTGATCAACATCGTCGGGCCGAAGGCGCGCGACGTGCTGGCAGCGGCGTCGGAAAGCGACGTGTCCAACGAAGCCATCCCCTTCGCCACGGCGCGCGAGATCGTCGTCGGCGCGGCCCCGCTGCGGGCAGCGCGGATCGGTTACGTGGGCGAACTGGGATACGAGCTGCACATACCGACCGAGTTCGCGCTGCATGTCTATGACACGCTCTGGGCGGCGGGCCAGTCCCTTGGCATCGTCAACGTCGGCTATCGCGCCATCGACAGCCTGCGGATGGAAAAGGGCTATATCTACTGGTCGGGCGATGTCTCGCCCGACTATTCGCCCTACGAGGCGGGCGTGGGTTTCCGCGTTCACCTGAAATCCAAGGGCGATTTCATCGGGCGCGCGGCGCTGGAGAAGCAGGCCGGGGGCCTGCGGCGCAAGCTTTGCACCTTCGTCACGCCTATGAACCTGCCGCTGACCGGTGGCGAGACCATCCTGCTGGATGGCAAGGTCGTCTCGCTCGCCACCTCGGTGGGCTTCGGGCACACGGTCGGCATGACCATCCTGCGCGGCTACCTCGCCCACGAGTACTGGGAGGCGGAGGGCTTCGAGATCGAGGTCTTTGGCGACCGCCACCCGGTTGATCGGGTGGAGGGGCCGCTGCATGATCCGGAAAACCGCGCTTTGAAAGGATAGGTGGGCATGGATGTGCTGGAGGCGCTGCGGCTTGTGCCGGGCTTCGAGGGAGTCACGCGGGCCGATGCGATCACCCGGCTGGGCGGGCTGACCAACCTCGTGCATCGGGTGGACATCGGCGAGCGGTCGGTGATCGTGCGCATCCCCGGCGCTGGGACCGAGGACTATATCGACCGTGCCGTCGAGGCGCATAACGCGCAGGCCGCGGCGCGGGCGGGCGTTTCGCCCGAGGTGCTGCTGGCGGATCCGGTGACGGGCCTGATGGTGACGCGGACGGTGCCGGGGATCGAGACGATGACGCCCGCATCGTTCAAGTCGCGCAAGGGCTCGCCCGCCCGCGCGGGCAAGGCGCTGGCGAAGCTGCACAGGTCGGGCGAACGGTTCGACTTCCGCTTCGAGCTTTTCGCCAAGATCGACGAATACCTGGACGTGCTCGCCACCCGCGACGTGGACCTGCCCGAGGGCTATCACGCCGTGGTCGCGGCGGCGGAACCGGTGAAGGCGGCGCTGGCCCGGGCCAATCCGCCGCTGGCGCCCTGCCACTGCGATCCGCTTTGCGAGAACTTCCTCGATGACGGGGCGGTCATGTGGATCGTCGACTGGGAGTATTCCGGCATGAACGACCCGCTGTGGGATCTGGGCGACCTGTCGGTCGAGGCGGGGATGGATTCAGGCCAGGAGGCCGAACTGCTGCATGCCTATTTCGGCCGGGCGCCCGGCGCGGCGGAGACGGGGCGCGTGGTGATCTACAAGGCGATGTGCGA
>JAGRMS010000374.1 GCA_020441135.1 Pseudooceanicola sp. | reverse complement strand
ACCACCAGCCGCAAGATCAAGGAGATGATCCTCGACGCCGGTGCGGCCGAGGTCCACTTCCGCATCGCCTCGCCGCCGACCGCCTGGCCCTGCTTCTACGGCGTCGACACCCCCCAGCGCGAGAAACTGCTGGCCGCCACCATGTCCGAGGACGAGATGCGCGACCACCTGGGCGTAGACTCGCTCCGCTTCATCTCGCTGAACGGCCTCTACCGCGCCGCGGGCGAGGCGTCGGGGCGAAACGACCTGCACCCGCAATACTGCGACGCCTGCTTCAGCGGTGAATACCCGGTCCGCCCGGCGGACATGCTGGAACAGGGCTTCCAGATGAAGGCGGCGGAATAGACAACCCCACCGCGTCGCCGCGCCGCACCTCGGCACGCGGGGTGCCGCCGATGCCGTCACGGCACCCCGGCAAGGCGCCGCGCAATCCCCGACGCCGGCACGCAGCCCCCTTCCGTCCGCCGCCCCCGCCTGCCAAGCCCGTGCCTCTCACAAGGACCACGGACATGCCCACCTCACCCGCCACGATCGCCACCGAAAAAGCCGCGCTGAATCTGCGCGAGACCGCGCTGCTCGGCACCCTGACCGGCGCGAACGACCGCAAGGCCCTGATCCGGCATCCGGGCGGCCGCATCGACAAGGTGAGCCTCGGCGACCGCGTGGCCGGGGCCACCGTCACCGCCATCGGCGACGGCGAGCTGCACCTGACCCGCAACGGCCAGACCAAGACGCTGACCCTGCCGAAGGGCTAACCCAGCGTCGACGAGGGATGAAACCGCGCCGCCATCTTGCGGTCGGCGCTTTGCGCCACACTCTCGTGCAGCCGCTCGCTGCGGTCCCGGCCCACCACACGGGGACGCCGCAGCAGGAAGACCTTGCCCCAGCTGCGCCAGGTGCCCACGGCGGGCGCGTTCACGTCGGTATAGAACCGCGTCCGCCAGCCGTCGGGCAAGGGCAGGCCGCATTCCTCGGCCCGCTCCAGCATCCAGACCAGCGGGATGTTCGACAAGGGCCGCGCCGCCTCGAACCCATCGAGCTGGCCGCCGATGTCGGCGTGACCGCCCCGGAACCAGACCTGCTCCACCCGGCCAGGCCAGGCCTCGGGGCACTCCCACATCACCGGGGCATAGACCTCGCGCGTCTCGTCCAGCGCCAGCGCATGGAACCCGTTGCGCACCGACCGGCCCAGGTGATGGTTGTGAAACCCGTGCTGCACCTCGGTCATCTGCCACAGGTACGGCAGCCGCAGCCCCAGCGCCTTGACCGTATCCCAGACTCCGACCATCTCGATCGGCAGCACGTCGTGGCAGAACTTGCGGGCAAAGACCCGCGCCGCCTCGCTTTCGGGTGTCAGCTCGTAATGGCGGTAGGCAGTGCGGATGTTGCGCTCGGTCGCGTGTTCGGCCTTGAGCAGGCCCACCATGTCGATCACCCCCGCCAGCGAGCGCACGGCAAAGGCCCCCCGTGAATAGCCAAGGAAGAACACCCTGTCGCCGGGCCGGTAGCGCGAAGCGAGATAGCCATAGGCACGCCGGATCTGCCGGTTGATCCCGCGCCCCATCGACACGTCCACCAGCGACCGCCAGCTGCGCCACTGTACACCGCTTTCGTAATAGACCGAGACATCGGCCCCCATCTGCGCGCAAAGGCGATAGGCGACGCCCGCGTTGGTTTCGTAGCCATATTCCAGGCTCGACAGCGTGCCGTCCAGGATGATCACATGGCTACGGGGCCCGCGCAGACGCCGCTCGGGCGAGTGCGCGCTGCGCAGCGGCCGTCCGATCAGGCCGTAAAAGCGATCACGCAGGCGCGACAGCACCATCGCTTAACAGGCTCCACACCTTGAGCGGGGTCAGCGGCATGTCCACCTGCCGCACCCCGGCCTCCCACAGCGCATCCTGCACCGCATTGGCGACCGCCGCCAGCGCCCCGACCGTCCCGGCCTCGCCGCAGCCCTTCATTCCCATCGGGTTCGCGGTCGAGGGCACCGGTTCCGGCGCGAAGTCGATCATCGGCACATCCGCGGCGCGGGGCACGCCGTAGTCCATGAAGGTCGCGGTCAGCAGTTGCCCGTCCTCGTCGAACACCACATGTTCGCTCAGCGCCTGGCCGATGCCCTGCACGACGCCGCCATGCACCTGGCCTTCGGCCAGCATCGGGTTGATGAGATTGCCGAAATCGTCCACCACCGTGTAGCGGTCGATGCTCGTCTGCCCGGTTTCAGGGTCCACCACCGCTTCGGCGATATGCACGCCGTTCGGGTAGGACCGCCCCGGCAGCGTCGCCCGCGCTTCGTGCTTCAGAAGGTCGCTCCGCCCGTCGGCGCGCGCCATCTCGGCCGCTTCCATCATCGTCGGGCGCAGGTTCGATCCAGGCGCGCGGAATCCGTCCTCGTCAAAGGCGATGTCGGACTCCTCGACCCCCATCTTCTCGGCAAGATAGGGCGTGAACGCCTCCACCATCTTCGAAACCGTCGCCAGAGTCGCATTGGTTTGCGTCGTGACCGAGCGCGAGCCCCCGGTGCCGCCGCCCTGCGCGATCAGGTCGCTGTCGCCCTGCACCACGGTAATCAGATGCGCCGGGATGCCGGTCTGGTCAGCCAGGAACTGGGCATAAACCGTCTCGTGCCCCTGCCCGTTCGACTGCGTGCCGACAAAGATGCTCACCGTGCCATCCTCGTGGAATTCCACCCGCGCGCCCTCGGAAGGATCTCCCAGAATGCTTTCGATATAGTAACTGACCCCGCGCCCGCGCAGCAGGCCCCTGTCGGAATCCGCCTTGCGCCGGGTCTCGAAGCCGTCCCAATCCGCCTTCGCCGCGCCCTTCATCATCACCCGCGCGAATTCGCCCACGTCATAGGTCTCGCCCGTCGCGGACTTGTAGGGAAACTTGTCCGGGGCGATGAAGTTGATCCGCCGCAGGTCCATCGGATCGACCCCCAGTTCGCGCGCGGCCCGGTCCATCAGCCGCTCCAGCACATAGATCGCCTCGGGCCGCCCGGCCCCGCGATAGGCGTCGACCTGCGTGGTCGTGGTGTAGAAGGCTTTCGTGTTCATCCAGACCGTCTGCACGTCATAGGTGCCCATCAGCACCCGGCTGAACAGCATCGACTGGATCGCTTGCCCGAACTGGCTGTTGTAGGCCCCCATGTTCGCGCGCGTCGACACGCGGTAGGCAAGAATGCGGTTGTCCTTGTCAAAGGCCATCTCGGCCAGCGTCACCAGGTCGCGGCCCGAGTTGTCGGTCAGCATTGCCTCGGTCCGGTCCGACATCCAGCGCACCGGCCGCCCCAGCACCCGCGCCGCCTGCGCGACCGAGTAGTATTCGGGATAGACGAAGGACTTCATGCCAAAGCCGCCGCCGACGTCGGGGTTGGTGATGCGGATGTCGTTCTTGTCGAGCTTGAAGGCCCCGCCGAGAATCCCTTTCATCCCCCAGACTCCCTGCCCGCCGAAGCAGAAATGCAGACGCCCGTCGGTCCATTCCGCGTAACAGCCGCGCGGCTCCATCGAG
>JAGRMS010000373.1:4473-7509 GCA_020441135.1 Pseudooceanicola sp. | reverse complement strand
GCGGTGGCGGCGGCGGGGGTGGCGGCGGGTCGGCCTTGCAGAGGGTCAGGGCGAGTTCACGTTCCAGCGCGGCAATCTCTGCCTCGAGGTCGCGCGTCTGGTCCAGCGCGGCGGCGAGGTCGGCACGCCGCTGGCGGGCCGCGTCCGTCTCGCAGGCCGAGATCACGCCCAGGACCGGCAGGCGAAGGCCGCAGGATTGCAGCAGAAGGTGGCCCGACAGGGCCACCAGAACCGCCAGCAAGACCGCGGCAAGTGCGATGCTCAGCCGCATGGCGCCTTGTCCTGTCCACCCGAAACCGCCTGCCGACACAACCCGGCAAAGGGCGATTGGCTCCCTCATTCCAACGGGTTGAGCCTATGCCGGTGGCGGTTGCAAGGGCAAGGGCGGATATCCCGGGCAATGCGGGACGGACTGGCGGCGAGCCGCCGACCGGGTCAGTCGCTGCCGGTGCGCCGTTCCGGTGGCGGGTCGTGCGGAAACAGGTCGCGGTTTTCCAGGCGCATGTCCGGGCGGTAAAAGCGGTGGGTGCCGCGGCCGGCGTTCTTCGCGCTGTAGAGCGCAAGATCGGCCTGCTGCATCAGGGTGTCGGCGTCCTGCTCGCTTTCGCGCGAGGCGACGACGATGCCGACACTGGCCGAAACCTTGCAGGACTGGCCGTTGTAGGGGATCGGTTGCTGGATGCGTTCGATCAGGCGCGCGGCGAGGCTGTCGAGGCGGCCGCGGTCGATCAGGCGGTTGAAGATCAACACGAATTCGTCGCCGCCGACACGCGCCGCGCAGTCGGTATCGCGGCTTTCCTCGGTCATGACGCGGGCGACATGGCGCAACACATGGTCGCCCGCGGAATGGCCGAGCGTGTCGTTGATTTCCTTGAAGAAATCGAGGTCGAGGTGGAGCAGCGAGAACCGGCTGCCGTCGTTGACCAGCCGTTGCAGGACGAAGTCCATCGCGCGGCGGTTCTTGAGGCCGGTCAGCGTGTCGGTATAGGCCTGTTCCTCGGCCGCGATCATGGCGCCCTGCAGGCGGAGGTTAAGCCTGCGCGACGCCTCCATCGCGATGGACTTGGCCTCGACCAGGTACAGCATCTCGATCGTCAGGTCGGTGACGGCGAAATCGGCGCTGTTCAGGTTGTAGTCGCGCACGGCATCGATCACGGAAATGCCGAAGGACAGGTTCACGATGGCCCCGAGGCCCGAAGGCAGCGGGACGACGACGCCCTTCAGCCCCGTGCGCGGGCCGGAGCGGAACCGGAGGTGCAAGCGGGCACCGCTGCGCTGCATCAGCTGATACATCGAGGTGATCGAACGGGGGCGGCCGAGTTCGAACAGTTCCAGGAATCGCTGGCCGTGCAGCGCATCGTCCGGGCGCAGCTTGCGCAGCGTCGGGCCAACGCTGCGGATGTGGCCGGTGGGGTCCAGCCAGACGTGCATCGGGCAGAGGACGTCGAGCATGGCAGAGATGGCATTCGCGTCCATCATGCGCTCCGCGCCCCGAGATCGAAGCTCCGCCCCTCGGCATAGTCGGTTTCGATCAGGGCGATCGAAATCACTTCGCCGCCGTCGTGCTGGCCGCGATGGTCGAGGATCACCAGCGCCCCGTAATCGTCGGCAAGGGCGCGCAGGATGCCCATCATGACAAAGCCGAAACCGGGCAGGCCCGGCTTGCACGTCAGGCTGAACAGGCCCGGCGTGTGTTCGCGCAGTTCGAGGTCGGGCAGGACAAGGTCGGAGACGGCCAGTTGCACCCGGTCGGGCAGGTCGTCGAGCGAGTGCAGGAAGTCGATGTAGGTGACGCCCCCGAAGCGAAGCAGGCGGCGCAACGCCTCGAGGCTGGGGTGCGAGACGATGAAGGTGCCGATATCTTCCATCACCTCGTCCCGGGGGCGGCCGAGTTCGTCGCAGACCGCCGCGACCATCGATTCAGACACCTCGTCGTCATAGACCAGCATCGCCTCGAAACCCGCGCCGTCGATGCCGGCGCGGCGCATCACCGCCAG
The DNA here is from genome assembly GCA_020441135.1 of Pseudooceanicola sp. Lineage (GTDB taxonomy): Bacteria > Pseudomonadota > Alphaproteobacteria > Rhodobacterales > Rhodobacteraceae > Seohaeicola_A. The sequence continues at coordinate 5,512 of JAGRMS010000373.1, read as the reverse complement.
CCAGCGGGCTTCGCTGTAGGTGTTGCAGAAGAAGGACTGGATGGCGCAGTTGATCAGGCCGTGCATCGGATTTCCTAGCCGGGTTTCAGGGGCCGACAATGCCCGAACGCGGTAAAAAGCGCGGTAACGATTGCAATTTTAGGGATTATCCGTGCAGGTCTGGTTCAGGTGAGGCCGCGCATGACCCCGACACGACATCCCCCTGACGACCCTGCCCTGGCGGAGGTGCTGGACCTGATAAGGGCCGCGTTCGCCTATATGGACGGGCGAATCGATCCGCCCTCCTCGATGCACCGGCTGAGCCTTGCCGAGGTGCAGCGGCAATGTATCGAGGGCGAGGTCTGGTCGCTGGGCACGCCGGTTGCCGCCTGCATGTTCCTGACGCCGAAGCCCGGGCGGCTATACCTCGGCAAGCTGGCGGTAGCGCAGGCGATGCGCGGCAGGGGGCTGGCGGCGCGGCTGGTCGGTATCGGCTGCGAGCGGGCGGCGACGCTGGGGTTCGATACGCTGGAATTGCAGACACGCGTGGAACTGGTCGAGAACCACGCGGCCTTTGCCCGGATGGGGTTTGTCAGGACCGGCGAAAGCAGTCACGAGGGCTATGACCGGGTGACGACGATCACCATGCAGAAAGCCGTCACGAGGGATCGCGCCAGCGGTTGACGATGGGATAGCGCCGGTCGAGCCAGAAGGCGCGGCCCGTCAGGCGCGCGCCCGGGGCAGACTGGAAGCGCTTGTATTCGCTGAGATAGATCAGGCGCTCCACCTTCTGTGCCGTGGCGCGGTCGAACCCGGCGGCAACGCAATCGGCGATGGAGCCGTCCTCTTCGATCAGGATTTCCAGCATCCGGTCGAGGTCGGGATAATCCGGCAGGCTGTCGCTGTCCTTCTGGTCCGGGCGCAGTTCCGCGCTGGGGGGCTTGTCGATGACGCGGGGCGGGATCACCTCGCCCTTTGGCCCCATCATCCAGTCGCGGTGGTTGGCATTGCGCCAGCGGCAGGTCTCGAACACCCGGGTCTTGTAGAGATCCTTGATCGG
>JAGRMS010000373.1:4315-4454 GCA_020441135.1 Pseudooceanicola sp. | reverse complement strand
TGTCGCCGTAGATCGTGGCGTAGCCCACGGCCACCTCGGACTTGTTGCCGGTGGTCAGCAGCATCTCGCCGAACTTGTTCGACATCGCCATCAGCAGCAGGCCGCGCAGGCGGGACTGGATGTTTTCCTCGGTCAGGTC
>JAGRMS010000373.1:0-4176 GCA_020441135.1 Pseudooceanicola sp. | reverse complement strand
ATTCCGAGGGCAGCATCACGCAGCGGACGTTCTCTGGCCCGATGGCGTCGGCAGCGATGACGGCGACGATGGCCGAATCGACGCCGCCCGAGAGGCCGAGCAGAACCTTCCGGAACCCGGTCTTGGCCATGTAGTCGCGCAGGGATTGCACCATGACACGGTAGTCCTGTTCGTAGTCGCCCGGGTGCGTCGCCAGGTCGCCCGGCAGGACGCGCCAGCCCGTGTCGCCACGTTCGAGGTCGATGTGGGTCACGACCTCGTCGAAGGCGGGCAGTTGCACCGCCAGCGCGCCGCCGGGGTTCAGGGCGAAGCTCGCCCCGTCGAAGACCTGGTCGTCCTGCCCGCCTACCATGTTGAGATAGATCAGCGGCAGCCCGGTCTCGACCACGCGGGCGACCATGTGGTTCACGCGGGTCTCGAACTTGCCCCGGTAGTAGGGCGAACCATTCGGAACCAGCAGGAATTCGGCCCCGGTCTCGGCCAGCGTTTCGGCCACGTCCTCGTGCCAGGCGTCCTCGCAGATGGGCGAGCCGATGCGGGTGTTGCCAACCGCGTAGGGGCCGCCGATGGGGCCGGAATCGAAGATGCGGACCTCGTCGAAGACGGTTTCGTTCGGCAGGTGGTGTTTCAGCACGGTCGAGACGATCCGCCCGCCGCGCAGGATGAAATAGGCGTTGAACAGCTGCCCGTCCTCGGCCCAGGGGCCGCCGATGGCCATGGCGGGCCCGTCGGCGCAGTCCTTCGCCAGCTGGCGGATCGTTTCGATGGCCGCCTCGTGGAAGACCGGCTTCATCACCAGATCCTGCGCGTTGTAGCCGGTGATGAACATCTCGGTCAGGGCGACCAGATCGGCCCCGGCCTCGCGCCCGGCTTCCCAGGCCGCGCGGGCCCTGGCGGCATTGCCAGCGAGGTCGCCGACCACGGGGTTCAACTGTGCCAGGGTCATGCGGAAACGGTCGGCCATGCGGTCCTCGGGTCTTGCGATCTTTCCGCATCCTTTAACAGATCGCGCCGGGCAGGAAAGGCGATAGCGGCAAAAGGCGTTGCTACGCGGGGCGCGGTCGCCTAATTTCGGCTGACCCGACGTGACGTGCCGCCAGAACGGCGAGACAGGACAACAGCATGATCCGAACCCTGACCGCCGCCGCCCTGCTCTCTGCGCTCGCCGCCGTGCCTGTCGGCGCGCAGGAGACGGGCAAGACTCAGGACGACATCGGCGGCATCTACGAGGGCAGCTTCCGCAACGGGTTGCAGCACGGTACGGGCACCTACCGGCTGCCGAACGGCTACGAGTACAGCGGAAGTTGGGTCGACGGCGAGATCCGGGGCCAGGGTGTCGCGCGCTTCCCCAACGGGTCGGTCTACGAGGGCGAATTCGCCAAGGGCAAGCCCGAGGGACTGGGCAAGATCACCTTCTCGGACGGGGGCACCTACGAGGGCGAGTGGCTGGACGGCAAGATCAACGGCAAGGGCATCGCGATCTATGCCAACGGCGTGCGCTACGAGGGCGAGTTCCTGGACGCCAAGCACCACGGCACCGGCACGATGCAGAGTCCGGGCGGCTATGAATACCGTGGCACCTGGGTCGATGGCGAGAAGCAGGGCAAGGGCGTCATCACCTATCCCGACGGCGCGGTCTACGACGGCGACATCGTCGCGGGCCAGCGCGAGGGCACCGGCAAGCTGACGCTGCCGGACGGGCTGGTCTACGAGGGTACATGGAAGGCCGGGCAGATCGACGGCCAGGGCACGCTGACCCAGCCGAACGGCGACGTCTACACCGGCGCCCTGGCGGCCGGGAAGCGGCAGGGCAAGGGCAAGGTGGTCTACGTCAACGGCGACGTCTACGAGGGCGACTTTGCGGACGACCGCCGCGATGGGCAGGGGACATTCACCGGCACCGACGGTTATGTCTACAACGGTAGCTGGGTGGCCGGGCAGATCGAAGGCCAGGGCCGCGTCACCTATCCCGACGGATCGGTCTACGAGGGCCAGTTCCGCGGCGACCTGGCGGACGGGACGGGCAAGATCACCTATCCCGATGGCTCGACCTACGAGGGCCAGTGGCTGGCCGGCGTGATCGAGGGCGACGGCGTGGCGCGCTATGCCAACGGGACGGTCTACGAAGGCCAGTTCAAGAACGCCAAGAACCACGGGCGCGGGGTGATGACCTATCCCGACGGCTATCGCTACGAGGGAGACTGGGTGGACGGGCAACGCCACGGCCAGGGCACGGCGGCCTATGCGGACGGGTCGGTCTATACCGGCGGCTTCGTCAACGGCCAGCGGGCGGGCCAGGGCGAGATCACCATGACCGGCGGGTTCAAGTATACCGGCGACTGGCTGGATGGCGAGATCGCGGGCAAGGGCATCGCCACCTATGCAAACGGCGACGTCTACGAGGGCGAGTTCGTCAAGGGCAAGCGGCAGGGCCAGGGCACGATGCGTTACGCCTCGGGCCAGGAGGCCAGCGGCACCTGGGAGAACGGCGCGCTCAGCAAGGACGGCGGCTGATCAAAGCAGCACGTCACTGGCGTCGAACGACGCCACGGTAAAGCCCTCCACGATCACGGTGCCTCCGTTGCGCCCGGTGAGGTCCAGGACCATCCCCGCCGCCGTGTCATAGACCAGCGCGGCAACCTGCGTGAAGTCGCGAAAGCCGAAAACGGTCAGGTCCACGATGTCCTCGCCGTCGAGAAAATCGACGATCCGGTCGTCGCCGCCGTTGCGGCGGAAGACGAAACGGTCGGCGGATTCGTCTCCCTGAAGCACGTCATCGTCGGCGCCGCCGTCGAGCACGTCCTCCCCTGCCCCGCCTTTCAGGACGTCCTCGCCGCGCCCGCCATAAAGCCGGTCGGGGATGAAGCCATAGCCGCCGGTGAGGAGGTCGTCGCCATCGCCGCCCCGGATCGTGTCGGACCCGCCCTCGCCGTTCAGCACATCGTCGCCGTCGTTGCCGAAAATGGTGTCGCTGCCCGCGCCGCCGCTGACCTCGTCGTCGCCCCGTCCCGCGCGCAGGATGTCGTTGCCCCCGCCGCCGTTCAGCACACCGGCCAGTTCGCCCCTGGCGCCGTTGAAGCGGTCGGCAAGGTCCGACAACTGCACGTCGCCGTGGATGATACCGGTGTTCCAGACCTTGATGCTGGCGTCGGTGGCGCGGACCGCGAGGCCCTGGGATTCGATGCGGCCGTCGTTGGTGAGGATGAACTCTCCCCCCGTGGCCTGCACGTCGATGGCGAAATAGGCGGCGTCGGTGCCCCGGATGGTGCCCGCGTTGTCGATCCGCCCCAGCGTGCCAGAGAGGTCGACGGCCTTGGTGCCCTCGATCAGTCCGCTGTTGACGACCGTGGCACCAGTTCCACCCAGCATCTGCACGCCGGTCGAATAGCCCGATGGCAGGGCCACGCCCATGACGATGCCGTCGTTGAAGACCTTCGCCTCTTCCCCGTCGGTGAAGCGCACGGCGTAATTACCCATGACAGTGCCGGCGTTGTGCAGCTCGGACCCGGCCATGAAGTAGTCGATGCCCTGCCCGAAGTTGCCGCCGCCCGAGACCAGCCCGTTGACGGTGACGTAGATGAAGCTGGCCTGGTTCCAGGAGGTCGTCGCGCTGGACAGCAGGTCGATGCCGGTGTTGGCGGCCGCGATGACGCCCTCGACCGTCATGGTGATCCGCCCGGTGGAGATGAAGGCGGTTGTCGCTCCCAGCAGTTGCCCGGTCCGGGTAATCAGCCAGTAGGCGCTGGCCGTGCTGTTCGAGAAGTAACCGTCTGCGTCGATATCGGACAGGATCGGCACGGGCGAATCTCCTTTTCTGGCGCTGCTCGGGGGGGCAACCTAGCGGCGAATGCGCGCGGGCGTCACCCGCGATTTGGGGCTTTCCCTGAAGCCAATCCGGGGTATAAGGACGCACCATGACGATGCGCGCACATACTCCGGCCCTTCCCGCCTTTGGCGGCGTGGCGGCGTGCGCCCTACTGCTCCTAGCGCGCCTCTGAGCGTGCCATAAGGCGCGCCCGCTCAGAGGAAGACGCCGCGCGCCATTGGCCCTTAGGAACAGTCACGAAAGAACTTCGACCATGACCAGCACATCCGACACCTCCCGCGTATTGATATTCGACACCACCCTGCGCGATGGCGAACAGTCCCCCGGCGCGACGATGACCCATGCCGAAA
>JAGRMS010000372.1 GCA_020441135.1 Pseudooceanicola sp. | reverse complement strand
TCGCCGGTCAGCCCCGCCGCCTCGCGGATGAAGGCGCGGCGCAGGGCAGGGGCCGCGTTGACCAGCCCCAGCCCCAGGTCGCGCCCCAGCCGCAGCAGCGGGTTATCGTTCGAGAACAGGCGGTTGAAGGCATCCGTCGCCAGCGCCAGCGTCGTCGTGTCGAACCGCCGCCATTGCTGGTAGCGCTCCAGCACGCCCGGCCCCGCAATGTCCTCGCCCCGCCGCGCCGCCAGCGTCACCACCTCGGCCAGCGCCGCCACGTCGCGCAGGCCCGCGTTCAGCCCTTGCCCCGCAATCGGGTGGACCCCATGCGCCGCGTCCCCCACCAGCGCCAGCCGCTCGCCGATGAAACTGTTCGCCAGCGTCAGCCCCAGCGGGTAGCTGAACCGCTGCCCTTCCAGCGCGATCTCGCCCAGGAAGTCGCCAAAGCGCGGGCGCAGCACCGCCAGGTATCCCGCCTCGTCCATCGCCGCGATCTCGTCCGCCCGCGCCGTCGCCTCGCTCCAGACGATGGAACTGCGGTTGCCGGTCAGCGGCAGGATCGCCAGCGGCCCCGGCGGCATGAAGAACTGATGCGCCACGCCATGATGCGGCAACGCATGCGCAATCGCGCAGACCAGCGCCGTCTGGCCATAGCCATGCCCGGTGCGTCGGATGCCCGCCCGCTCCGCCGTCCCGCTCGACCGCCCGTCGCAACCCACCAGCAGCCGCCCCGCCAGCCGCGTCCCGTCCGAGAGCGTCACCTCGGCCCCCGCAGGCGACACCGCCTGCGCCACCACGCGCTGTCCCGATACCGTCCCGATCAGCGGCTCCGCCGCCATCGCCTCTAGGAACGCGCGCCGCAGGTGCCGGTCCTCGACCATGTAGCCCATCGGGCCTTCCTCGATCTCGGCATGATCGAACTGCAACACCAAGGGCGACGGCCCCAGCCCCGCGTGCCCATCGCTGACCCTTATCTCCAGCATCGGCTGCGCCTGTTCTGCAACCGCGCTCCAGACGCCGATTGCCTTCAGCAGCCGCTGCGAGGTCAGCGCCAGCGCATAGGCCCGCCCGTCGAAGGCCGCATCCTCGCGCAGCGACTCGGCCAGCGCGTCGATCACCGTCACCCGGAACCCCGCCTGCGCCAGCGCCAGCGCCAGCGCCGGGCCGTTCAGCCCGCCACCCACGATCAGGATATCGCATGTCTCGCTCATGCCCCGCACTATGGGGCGCAAAGCGGGATTGTCCATGTGCATCGGCGTCGCTACCGTCGCGCGAAACCAAATCGGGGGATTGCGATGCAGGACTGGCTCTGGATGACGGCGGCGAACCTTGGCCGGGGGATCGGCGAGGGCCGGATCGACCCGGTGGCGCTGGCCGAAACCTATCTGCAGGCCATCAAGGGCCACGCCTTGCGCGACCGCATCTACGCCCGCCTGACCGAGGAACGCGCGATGACCGAGGCCATCGCCGCCCACGACCGCGCCAAGGCCGGGCGGCGGCGCTCGCTGCTCGACGGCGTGCCGATCAGCTGGAAGGATCTCTTCGACACCGCCGGCGTCGTGACCGAGGCCGGGTCCGCCCTGCTGAAGGACCGCGTGCCCGACCGCGACGCCGTGGTGCTGAAGAATGCCACCGAAGCCGGCCTCGTCTGCCTCGGCAAGACCCACATGACCGAGCTCGCCTTCTCCGGCCTCGGCCTCAACCCCGTCACCGCCACGCCCCCCTGCGCCAACGACCCCGAGGCCGCGCCCGGCGGCTCCTCCTCCGGTGCCGCCACCTCGGTCGCCTTCGGCCTCGCCGCCGCCGGGATCGGCTCGGACACCGGCGGATCGGTGCGCGCACCCTCGGTCTGGAACGACCTCGTCGGCCTGAAGACCACCTCGGGCAGGCTCAGCCTCGAAGGCGTCGTGCCGCTGATCGCCAGCTTCGACACCGTCGGCCCGCTCTGCCGCAGCGTCGAGGACTGCGCCCTGCTCATGGCCGCGATGGAAGGCAGCCAGGCCCCCGACCTGCGCGGCGCATCCCTCGCGGGCCGCCGCCTTGCCGTGCTGAAAACCGTGGCGCAGGACGAGGTGGAGGACCGCCCCGCCAGGGCCTTCGCCGACGCGCTGAAGAAACTCGAAGCCGCAGGCGCGCAGATCGAGGATATCGAGATCCCCGCCATGCACGACGCCATCGCCACCACCGGCCCGCTGTTCAGCGGCGAGGCCTACGGCCAGTGGGGCGCGGTGATCGAGGCCAATCCCCACCTGATGTATGCCGAGATTCTCGAACGCTTCCGCAGCGGGAAAAGCTTCTCGGCCCCCGATTACGTCGCCGCCCGCATCCGCCTCGACGCCGCGCGCAAGGCCTACCATGCCGCCACCGCCGCCTATGACGCGGTGCTGCTGCCGACCTCGGCGATCCTGCCGCCGAACGTGAAACGGCTGGAAAGCGACTCAGACTATTTCAAGCGGGCGAACCTGCTGGCCCTGCGCAATACAAGGCTTGGCAACCTGATGGGCCTCTGCGCCCTGACCCTGCCGGCGGGCAGTCCCAGCTGCGGCATCATGTTCTTCGGCCGCCCCTTCCAGGAAGCCGCCCTGCTGCGCATCGGCGCGGCGGCCGAGGCCGCCTTGGCCTGAAAGCCACAATCCTGCCTCTTTGCACGCGCAACTCTGGACGCGCCTGCGCCGCCTCGGCTAACCTCATGGGAAACGGGGCGGAATGACCCCGGCGAGGCAGTAAAACATGAATTATCCCGCGCGGTTCGCGAACTTGCCGCCCTATGCCTTTCCGCGTCTGCGGAGCCTGCTGGACGCCCACGTGCCCGGCGGCGACGTCGTTCACATGACGATAGGAGAGCCGAAACACGCCTTTCCCCAATGGGTTACGGATGTGATCGTCCGCAATGCGGCGGGCTTCAACGACTATCCCCAGAACGAGGGCACCGACGCCCTGCGCGGCGCGATCACCGCTTGGGTCGGGCGGCGCTATGGGGTCGATCTGGACCCGGCTAAGAACGTGATGGTGCTGAACGGCACTCGCGAAGGGCTCTACAACGCCGCGATGGCGCTGGTGCCGGAACAGAAGAACGGCCAGCGCCCGGTCATCCTGTCGCCGAACCCCTTCTACCAGGTCTACATGATCGCCTCGATCTCGGTCGGGGCGGAACCCGTCTTCGTCTCGGCTACCGACGCCACCGGCCACCTGCCGGACTTCGGCGCCCTGCCGAAAGAGACGCTGAACCGCACCGCCGCCGCCTACATCTGCTCGCCCGCCAACCCGCAAGGGGCCGTCGCCTCGCGCGATTACTGGGCCGACCTGCTGGCGCTGGCCGAGCAATACGATTTCCGCATCTTCGCCGACGAATGCTACAGCGAGATCTACCGTGACGACGCCCCCCCCGGCGTGCTGAGCGTGGCAAAGGCCGTGGGCGCCGATCCCGAGCGGGTGGTCGCCTTCCACTCGCTCTCCAAACGCTCCAACCTGCCCGGCCTGCGCTC
>JAGRMS010000371.1 GCA_020441135.1 Pseudooceanicola sp. | reverse complement strand
CGGCCGAAATCAATCTGCGCCCCCGCGATATTGCCAATATGGGCTTTGCGCGGGCCGCGGATGTGCCGGTCGTGCTTGCCGGCGATATCGACCGGGGCGGCGTCATCGCGCAGCTGGTCGGCACGCAGGCCGTGCTTGAGGCCGGGGACGCGGCGCGGATCGTCGGATTCGCGGTCAACCGGTTCCGGGGCGACGTGTCGCTGTTCGACGGCGGGCGGGATGCGGTGGTGGCGCGCACGGGATGGCCCTGCCTCGGCGTGGTGCCCTGGTTCACCGACGCCTGGCGGCTGCCGGCGGAGGATATCCTGGACGTGGCCTCCCGCAGGGGCGGCGCGCTGAAGGTGGTGGTGCCGCAGTTCCCGCGGATGGCGAATTTCGACGACCTCGACCCGCTGGCGGCGGAACCGGCGGTGACGGTCGAGATCGTGCCGCCGGGCCGCCCCCTGCCCGGCGACGCGGACCTGGTGCTGCTGCCGGGCAGCAAGACGACGATGGGCGACCTGGCGGCGTTCCGGGCGCAGGGCTGGGACGTCGACCTGGCGGCGCATGTGCGGCGCGGCGGGCATGTGCTGGGGTTGTGCGGCGGCTACCAGATGCTGGGGCGGCGGATCGTCGACCCCGAGGGCGTCGACGGCATCGCGGGCGAGGTCGCGGGGCTGGGGCTGCTGGATGTGCAGACCGTGATGGCCGGGCGCAAGCGGCTGGCCTTGCAGTCGGCGACCGCCCTGCCGGGCGGCGAGCCGGTCAGCGGCTACGAGATCCACATGGGCGAGACCAGCGGCGCGGATTGCGCGCGGGCCTGGCTCGACATTGACGGGCGGCCCGAGGGTGCGGCCTCGGCGGACGGGCGGGTGATGGGGTGCTACCTGCACGGGCTCTTCGCCTCGGACGCCTTCCGCGCGGCCTTTCTGGCGCGGCTGGGGGCAGAGTCGCGCATTGGCTACGAGGACGGCGTAGAGCGGACGCTGGACGCGCTGGCGGCGCACCTGGAGCGGCACCTGGACATCGACCGGCTGCTGGCGCTGGCGGCGGAGGTTCAGCCCAGCCCGTGAGCGGCCAGCGCGCGCTGGATCTCGGCGCGGACCAGCTTGCGGACGTTGCGGGTGATGCGCTCGCCCAGGGGGCCTTGCAGTTCCTCGCGGACGATCTCGGCCACGAGCCGGCGCAGGCTTTCCTCGTCGAGGAAGTCCGCGGTGTCGTCCTCCGGGGAGTCGTCGTCCTGGGCGTCCTCAGGGATGTCGTCGTCGGGCGCGTCGTCGTCCGGGGTGTCGTCCAGCGCGGCTTCGGGTGGCTCTTCGACCTGCATTTCCGGCTCTGCGGCGACCGTCAATTCGTCGTCAAGCTCCGCGTCTTCCCATTCGGGCTCGGCGGTCTCGGGTTCCGGCGGTTCCGCGGCTTCGGGGACATGATCCGTCCAGGGAATCGTCTTGATCGGCGCGGCGTCGTGATCGTCCATGCCGGACCCGTCCGGTTCCCAACGGCCCGGCGTCTGGGCAATGGCGGCTTCGAGGGCGGCAATCTTGGATTGCAGGGTCTGCCCGCGCGCGCGCAACTGGGCGACCTTGGCGGACTGGACGAGACGTTCGGTGCCCACGCCGGGTTCGGCTGTTTGCGGCTCCGGCCCTGGCTCGGGAGGGGCGGCCGCTTCCGTGTCGGCGGCGGGTTCCGGGGCCGCGGCGGTTGCCTCCGGCTCCAGCTCCTCCTCGGGTTCGGCGGCCACGTCCGGTTCCGGCTCGGCCGCGATGGCCCCGGAAAGGACGAGGGGGTCTACGGTTTCGGGAACTGTTTCGGCCGACGCGGCTTCTTCCGGTTGCTCTGCCTCGCCCTGCACGGCGGCGGCGGCACCGTGCAGCGTCGCGTTTGGATTGGCGCGCAGATCGCGTACCGGGGTGCGGCGGAATTCGATGTCATCGACGCCCGCGGCCCCGGCCGCCGCGCGCTCGGGCGGGGGCGCATCGCCGCTGACCCGCAGCGAGGGTGTCAGCAGCAGCCGCGTCGGCGCTTCACGCGCGGCTTCGGACACCGGCGGCTTGGCCGCGTCCGACGGCCGCAGCTTGATGCGATGCACCGGACCGCGCCGCTCTTCGGTCACGAGCCTCTTGATCGAAGACAAGACGTCTTCGATGTCCACATTCGTCACGGGATCTGACATTTTTTCATTAACCGCTCTTGCCCCGGGCGTCAGTGTAGACGCATCCGGGGATTCTCACAACAGGTGGAGCGGATTGCTATTTCTTGCCCAGGCGTTCCAGCACGCGGTCCAGATCGCGGCTGCGCTTGCTGACCGCCGTGGGGGCGGTCTTGACCAGGTTGAAATAGCCTTCGGGGTCGTAGATCGGCACCCGCAGCTTCAGCCGTTCCGCAGTCAGCAGGCCCTGCGCGGCCACCAGCTGATAGGCGGCAACCGACTCTTCCGACCGGGCGGAAATCTGCGCAGTGCGGGCGTTCAGCAGTTCCTGTTCGGCGGAGAGCACGTCCAGCGTCGTGCGCGCGCCAAGCGTCGCCTCTTCGCGGATGCCGTCGAAGGCCACCTGCGCCGCGCGGACGCGCTCGAACGAGGCGGTCAGGTTCGAACGCGAGACCTGGAGGCGCACATAGGCGTCGTTCACGTCCTGCACCACATTGCGCTGCGCGGTCAGCAGCGCGCCCCGCGCGGCGTCGCGCTGGGCCATCGCGCGACGCACCGAGGCGGCCAGGCCGCCGCCCTGATACAGGCGCTGCGATGCGCGCAGGCCGATGGAGGCGTCCTTGGAATAGCCGCGGTTGCCGATGTTGTCCGACGCCGAGGCCTCCACGTTCAGTGACAGAGTCGGCTGCAGACCCGCCTTGGCCCCGCTGACCGCGTGTTCGGCGGCGGCGACGCGGTGCTGTGCGGCGAGGATGGTCGGGTGGTTGCGGACGGCCAGCGCGACGGCGGCGTCCAGCGATTTCGGCTGCGCCGGCAGGCGCGGCTGGCCGTGCAGGTTGGTCGCGCGACGCCCGACGACGGCCTGGTATTCGGCCCGCGCGGTCATCAGGGTGCCCTGCGCGGTGGACAGGTTCGCGCGCGCCCCCGCCACCCGCGATTCGGCCAGCGCCACGTCGGTGCGCGTCACCTCGCCCACGTCAAAGCGGTCCTGCGCGGCGCGCAGTTCCTCGCCCAGCACGCGGAGGTTGTTGCTTTGCAGGTTCACGCTGTCGGCCTGAAGCAGCACGTTCAGATAGGCGGCGGTCGCGCGGAACAAGACCTGCTGTTCGATGGACAGAAGATCCTGGCGCGTCGCCAGAACCGTTTCGCGCGCCTGTTCGATCCCGTAGAAGCGCGCCCCGGCGTCCAGGATCGTCCAGGACGCCGAGATGCGCGCCGTCAGCGCCGTGGTGCCGCGCTTGCTCGTCACCAGATTGCCGATACCGCTTTCCGACAGCGACCGGCCCATCGTCAGCGTGTAGTCGATGATCGGCCGCAGGCGCGAAATCGCGATGGCATAGTCTTCGTCGGACACGCGGAGCAAGGCGCGGTTCTGGTCCAGCAGGCCGCTGGAATTATAGGCCCCGATCAGCGCGTCGGCGAGATTGTCCGCAACCGCCGCGACGGGCAGCAACGCCGCCATCGCCGCCGCTGCGATCCCTGCCCGCAGCCGCCTGCCCACACCCAGCTTTGCCATCGTCAACTCCCGGTCCTTCGCCAGACGCCCGGGGGCGTCGGTCACATGCGACAGTGATACCAATTCACCGCGACTGGCAAGTGACGGAAATCACAAGGCGAAGGCAGTGTGACGTTCAAACCCCGGCAGAACCGGCGCCCCGGCGTTGAAGGCGAACCGCCAGGAAATCGCCTTGCCCGACTTGTGGCCGATGCGCACCGCGCCCAATGCGCCTTCCATGAACAGGCAGGCAATACGCCCGCCGTCCTTCAGTTGCGCGACAATGGCGGGCGGCAGGTCGGTGATCCCGCCTTCGACGAGGATCACGTCATAGGGCCCGTGTTCGGCGGCGCCCTCGGCCAGCGGGCCCTCGTGCACGATCACATTGTCGGCACCGGTCTCGGCCAGCAGGGCCTGGGCCTCGGCGGCCATGGTGTCGTCCTCCTCGACCGCGACCACCGCCTGCGCCATCCGCGCCACGACGGCGGCCGAATAGCCGTAGCCGCAGCCGACATCGAGCACCAGTTCGTCCGCACCGACCGCCAGCGCGTCGAGCATCTTGGCAAAGGTCCGGGGCTCCAGGACGACGCGGTTCGCGCCCAGCGGCAGGTTGTCGCCCGCATAGGCCGCCTCGCGCCGGGCCACCGGCACGAAGACTTCGCGCGGGACGTCCAGCATGGCGTCGATGATCGGGAACTTGGTGACGTCCGAGGGGCGAACCTGCGTATCCACCATCATGCGGCGGCGGGCGGCGAAATCGGTCATGGGCCAGGGCCTTGCGTTGTCATGCGGTCGGCGACAGATGTGCCACAACCCGCCGCCCCCGGCAACACGCCGGTTTCGCCAATTGGTCGCATGCCCCGGCGCACGGCCTTGCAGCGGGCGGCACGATAGGCTAGATCGCTGGCACCTTCGGCTGGCGGGTTGGCGGAGAGGTTACGCAGCGGATTGCAAATCCGTGTAGACCGGTTCGATTCCGGTACCCGCCTCCAGTTCCTCCCAGATCGTGGAACCGACGGCTGAACGGCCGTGTGTGACCCCATCGAGTGTGACGCCATCGAGTGTGCCCCCATGTGGGACCGATGACCTCGATGGCGCAATCACCCTGCCCTTGCGCGTCGGGACATGGTGATTGCCGGTTCCGCCGGACCCTTCCGGCCTTGCGTCCCTGTTTTTGAGACGGCGTCGGGATGCCTCGCCGAAGCGGATGCGCCGGGCGGGCGGGCGATCCCGGCGATCATCGGCGGTGGTCCGGCTGCGCCCGGTTCCGGGCCCGGGGCCGGCGGCGAGGGGACGGGCCGTCACGTCGTTGCTTCGCCTGCGCGCATCCCGACGGTTGCCGGTCCGGCGCAATCTGTCATAGCGTGGCGTCATCTCGCGCAGTGGAGGCCCGGATTGTCGCCCGATACCAACTGGATCGACCGCTTTGCCGGCCTCGGGAAGCTGCCGCCGGACATCCGCGCCGACCTGGTCGCGGGCAGCCAGGTGGTCTCGCTCGCGGCGGGAACGCCCGTTTTCGCGCCCGGGCAATCGGCGGACCACCTGCTGCTTCTTCTTGAAGGCACGGTCCGGGTGCAACAGAAGTCCGAGACCGGGCGGGAAGTCTTCCTCTACCGCGTCCACGCGGGCGAAAGCTGCGTGCTGACGACCGCCTGCATGCTCGCCTTCGAGGACTATTCGGCGGACGGGATCGCCGAGACGGACGTGACGGCCGTGGCCATCCCGCGGGCGACCTTCGACGACCTGGTGGCGCGTTCGCCGGTCTTCCGCCAGTTCGTCTTCACCGCCTATTCGCGGCGGATCACCGACCTGTTCACGCTGATCGACGACATCGTCTTCCGCAAGATGGACGTGCGGCTGGCCTCGCGCCTGCTGGAGCTTGCCGATGACGCGCAGGTCGTCCACGCCACCCATGCCACGCTTGGCACCGAACTTGGCACCGCGCGCGAGGTGATCTCGCGCACGCTCGCCGAGTTCCAGCGCCGGGGCTGGATCGAACAGTCGCGCGGAGAAGTTCACCTGATCGGGCGCCAGGGGCTGGAACGGCTGGTGCGGTCGTCCGGGGTCTGACGGAACCGCCCGGGTTGGTGATGAAGTCACCAAGGCATCGGGCGCTGCCGTGCAAGGTTCCTGCCGTGATGATTCCATCCGCGAGAGGCAAGATGACCGTCAACATGGGAAAGACCGGCCGGCGGCACCGCACCGGCCCGCATGGCCCGGCCCCTGAAGGGGCGCGTGCGGCTGCCGATCTGCCGGAAGGCGACGTCGCGCGGGCCGGAGCGGGTGGCGCCCCGGCAGCCGCAGCGTGAACCAGACAGGATACCCGATGCTCCTCCGATACCTCCCGATCCTCGATTGGGGCCGCCGCTACAACCGGGCTGCCCTGAGCAACGACCTGATTGCCGCGGTGATCGTGACGATCATGCTGATCCCGCA
>JAGRMS010000040.1:5555-11016 GCA_020441135.1 Pseudooceanicola sp. | reverse complement strand
TCCCAGGCTTCTTCGCGGCGGGCCATCTCGCGGCTGATCACCGCCTCGCCCTTGGCGTTCTCGGCCGAGCGCAGATAGACCTCGACCTCGTCGCCGACGGCGATATCGGGGGCCTCACCGGGATTTGCGAATTCTTTCAGCTCGACCCGGCCTTCCATCTTGTAGCCGACGTCGATGATGGCTTGTCCCGCCTCGATGGCGATGACCTTGCCCTTGACCACGGTCCCTTCGTTGGGCGTGTCCATCTCGAAGCTTTCGTTAAGGAGGGCTTCGAATTCCTCCATCGCGTTTTTCGGTGCCATGTGGCTCTGGTTTTCCTTTTACATCGGTTTTCTGGCCATGCGGTTGTCTCCGCCGGTCTTGGGGTTGGTCTGACGGTCCGCAAAACGAAGAAGGGCCGGTGGTATTCCGACCCTGCCTGTATCCCGAAATGCGGCGTTTTCGCCTTTACGACGCGCGGGCTATAGCCTGCGAAGGCGGTTCTGGCAAGCCCTGCACCCCCCTGGATCAGGTGTTCACCCGATTGGCGCGCGACAGCCCGCCATCTAGTGTCGCACGGGTATGGTGACGAATGGAAGGATTTTTCCGATGGCGCTTGGCACGCTCGAAGCCTTCAACACGGTGGTCGGCGTTGCCAGCCTCGCCCTCGGTGTCGCGGGAGTCACGGCGCCCAACCCGCTGAACGCACGGTTCGACAAGGTGGATGCCGACCTCGCAAGGCTCGAAACCCACCTGGGCGACCTCAAGACCAGCGTGGAATCGATGAGCACGGCGGTCATGGCGGAATTCGACCTGCTGACCCAGCGCGACATCGCCACCGCCCGCGCCAGCGTCGAAACCGCCGAGGAGCAGTTGCAGGAGTTCCGGCGTCTCGAAAGCCCCACCGACGCCGACAAGACCGGGATCACGCTGCTCGCCAATGCCGCGCTGAACGACATGCTGGCGCAATTCGTCGCCCTGCCCGCCAAGCTGTCCGCCGAGATGACCACCGTGATGGTCGAGGCGGTGAACTACGCCATCACCCTGCGCCTCGCCGTCGCGCTCGAGGTCGAGGACGGCGCCTTCGGCAAGGCCGCGATCCGCGACGCCATCGAGGATACCGCCGCGACGCTCAAGCGGATCGAGGCGGCGTTTCACGCCGGGCTGGAGGGCGTGTTCAACTTCGGCTTTACGACGACCACCACCAACAAGGTCAACCTGACCTGGCCGGCCTGGCAGGTCGCCGACGTGCTGCCCTTCCCGCTGAACGTCGAATACGACCTCAAGGGAAACGAGGCGATCAGCGCGGAACACATCATCGACCGCTTCAGCGATTACGCCGACATCCTGGGCAAGCTCGGAACCGACCGCACCCACGCCGCCTATACCTACAACGCGGGCGCGGCCTTTGCGTCGAGCACGGTTCTGGACGGCGTAACCTCCTCGACTGGCTGGGAAAGCGTCCACTACTACGGCGATGCGCAGGCCGCCGTGAACACTCTGCCCGCCCGGCTCGCCGATGTCCGTCAGACCGTCTGGGTCCAGGAAAAACTGACGCTGAAACAGCTCAGTCAGTCCGCCGATACCCTGCTTGAACTGGCCGACGGCGAGGACTTCGTCGGCGGCGGCGGCAACGACACCCACGCGGGCACGACGGGCAACGACCTGCTCAGCGGCCTCGGCGGCGACGACACCCTGACCGGGCGCGGCGACGCCGACGTGATCCGGGGCGGCACCGGCAACGACACCATGAGGGGCGGCGCCGGCAACGACCTGCTCGACGGCGGCGCGGGCCGCGATACCGGCCTTGGCGGCGCGGGCGACGACACGCTGCTGGGCGGCGACGGCGCCGACACCCTGTCGGGCGGCACCGGCCGCGACCGGATCGCCGGGGGCGAGGGCCGCGACAAGCTGGCGGGCAACGCAGGGGCCGACACCCTCGGCGGCGAGGCGGGCAACGACCGGCTGGACGGCGGCAAAGGCAACGACATCCTGCTGGGCGGCGCGGGCAGCGACCGGTTGATCGGCGGCGCAGGCCGTGACCGGATCGAGGGCGGGCGCGGCAACGACATCCTGACCGGCGGCGAAGGCCCCGACACCTTCGTCTTTACCCGCCGCGACGGCAGCGACCGCATCACCGACTTCGAACTGGGCTCGGACAAGATCCTGATCGAAGGCGTCGACCCCTCCAAATACGCAGTGCTGCATCAGAACGGCGACACCCACGTCTCGTACGGTCTTGACGGCTTTGTCATCGAGGGCGTGACCGCCACCCTTGCCGACCTCGGGCTGCTCGCCGGATAACGGTTGACTTCCGCGCCCCGGCATGAATGTTGATGTCAACGCATTCACACCGGAGGCCCTCATGTCCGAAACCCTGATGACCCGCCTGGGCTGGGGCCTCTCGGCCCTCTTCGGCCTCTTCATGCTCGGCGCGTCGGTCGCGCCGAAGTTCCTGACCGACATGGGACGGCAGACGATGGCCGGTCTCGGCTGGCCCGACGCCCCCGTGCCGCTGATCGGCGCGCTGGAGCTGGCCTGCACCCTGCTTTTCCTCATCCCCCGCACCGGCCTTCTGGGCGCGACGCTGATGATGGCGATCCTCGGCGGCGCGATGGTGACGCAGATGCGCGCGGGCAGTCCGCTGCTCAGCCACACGCTGTTCTCGGTCTGGCTCGGCATCGTGATGTGGGGCGGGCTCTGGCTGCGCGACGCATCGGTGCGCCGCGTCTGGCCGCTGCGGCGCTGAGGAACCCGCCGACAGGGTCAGCCGTTTGACGGCATGACCGTCTTCCTCGTCATCGCCGTCACCTCTGCCGCGCTGATCCTCGGGGCGCTCTGGGGCAGCTACCTGCACCTGTCCAAGAAGGTCGAAGGCTTCATCGTCGCTCTCGCCGGCGGCGCGCTGATCGTCTCGGTGATGGACGAGCTGATCCGCCCCGCCCTGTCTGACCTGCCCCTGCTCGGCGTCATCGGCACCGTGCTGGCCGGGGCCGGCATCTTCTCGGCCCTCGACGCGCTGGTCGGCGAACGCTTTGGCAACCGGGGCGGCATCGGTCTGCTGCTGGCGGTGACGCTCGACGGCGTGCCCGAGAACCTCGCGCTTGGCAGCGCCCTGATCGGCACCGGTGCGCTGGGCGTCGCCGCGCTCGCCGGGTCGATCTTCCTGTCGAACCTGCCCGAGGCGGCGGGCGGCGCGAAGAAGATGATCGGCCAGGGCTATTCGAAAGCCGCCGTCGTCGGCCTCTGGGCCGGGGTCGCCGCACTGCTGTCGGTCGCCGCGCTCGGCGGATACTTCGCGCTGGAGGACGCCCCCGAAGGGTTGATCGCCGCGATCCGCTGCCTTGCCGCCGGAGCGGTGCTGGCCTCGCTCGCCACCGAGGTCTTCCCGAACGCCTTCAGGGACGACGCCCAGTGGACGGGCATCGCCGTCGCGATCGGGCTCAGCCTCGCGCTGGCCCTCTCGCAACTGGAATGATCACGCCTTCGACAGGTCCGCGATCAGCTGGTCGATGTTGCCCTTGCGCCGGTCCAGCATCGCGCCGATCTCGGTCCGTTCGGTCTGCAACAGGCTCACGCCCTCGATGAACATGTTGAAGAAGCGGTCGCGCCCGGACTTGTCCGACACCAGGAACACCACCTCGAACGGCGCCTCGCCGCTGAGATAGGCGGTCGTGCGGACCTCGTAGCCCGCCTTGATCGGCCGCGCCGACTTGACCTCGATCTTGCCGCCGATGAACTCGCGGAAGCGCTTGCCGTATTTCTTCGAGATATAGCCCTGGAACGCCTTGGTGAAGGCGTTCAGCTGCCCCCCCGACGCCCGGCGCGCATCGACGCCCAGCGCATAGCGCGCGATGGTCGGCACATCGGCATACTTGACGAAGATGCCCTCGAAGTCGCGGATCATCGCGCCCTCGGACTTGCCCGAGGCGATCACGCGGTTGATGTCGGCCACCACCGCATCGACCAGCTTGCGGGCGCCCCCCTCGGACAGCGCCAGCACGGGCGCGGGCAGCATCGCGGTGGCCAGCGCGGCGAAGGCGGTGGCGGTGAAGGCGCGGCGGGTGAAAAGCTTACTCGGCATAGGGATCCTCGTAGTTGTCGTCCGGATAGGAGTCGTCGTAGGGGTCCACATAGGCGTCGCCATCCGTTCCGGCCAGTTCGAAGCGACGATTTTGCAGGTAGATCACCCGCGCCTGGGCGTAGCTGTCCTCGCTTTCGTAGAGAATCGAATCGACCGTGTCCGAGAACCGGCCGCGGTCGCCCATCTTCTGAACAATCTCGGCATAGGCCGTGATATTGTGCGCCGGATTGTTCTTGGCATAGCCGATCGGGTTCAGGAAGAAGTCGACGAGGATGCCCGCGGCGTCCCGCTCGGTGGACGGCCCGAAGACCGGCAGCTCGATATAGGCGCCTTCCTGCGCCCCCCAGACATGCAGCGTCTCGCCGAAGTCTGTCTGCGCGTCCGGCAGCCCGAACTCGGTCGCCGGGTCCGCCAGCCCGGCAAAGCCGACGGTGGTGTTGATCAGGAACCGCGCCAGCGCCTGCCCGAACAGCTTCGGATTGCCCTGGAGCAGCGCGTTTACCATGTTTTTCGGCATCGAGAGGTTGTCGGCGAAGTCCGAGAAGCTTTGCACCATCGGCTCGGGCACGATGCTGACATAGCCTTTGGACGCCGGGCGGAACGCCACCCGGTCCAGCCCCCGGTTCAGCCCGTGGATGCGCCGGTTCATCCCCTCGTAGGGATCGAACACATCGCCCGACCCGCGCATGACGTGATCCGGCGTGGTGCAGGCCGCAACAAGGGCAACGAGAAGCGTAACCGCGATCGCGCGGACAGGTTGAAACATCAGGCGCATACTATCAATTGTCCACTCGACCGATTCGACTTTCCCGCTCGGTGCTGTATGTCGTCCCGGCACCGCGCATCACAGGCGTTACATAGTGACTTAATGAATTTGTGGCGGGAATGAAACATACAGACTCTCCCTTCGGCGGGTTCCTCCTGTTAGGATCGCGCCGCGGTGTAAGGAATGCGCAGGGTTTAGAAGGACCGAACAGGTGACAAAGCATAGTCCCGGACGGGAAGAACTTCGCAAGGTGCGCCAGCGCAGCCGGTCGCTCTACTGGTTTGTCGGCATCTTCAGCTTCGTCGCCAACATGCTGATGCTGACCGGCCCGCTTTACATGCTCCAGGTCTACGACCGCGTGCTGGGCAGCCGGTCCGAGGCGACGCTGATCGCCCTCTCGCTGCTGGTGGTCTTCCTCTACGGCGTCATGGGCATCCTCGATCACACCCGCGGCCGCATCATGGCCCGCGCCGGGGCGCGCTTCCAGGCCGACCTCGACGGGCGGGTGTTCGACGCGATGGTCCGCCGTTCGGCGGTGGCGCAGGATCCTGCGGCCCAGACCGGCCTCGCCGACCTCGAATCGGTCCAGCGGCTGATCGGCTCGCCCGTGCTGATGGCGGCCTTCGACCTGC
>JAGRMS010000040.1:0-5530 GCA_020441135.1 Pseudooceanicola sp. | reverse complement strand
TGTTCCACCCCTGGCTCGGCTTCCTTGCCATCGGCGGCGGCGCGGTGCTGGTGCTGATCACCTTCCTGAACCAGATGTTCTCGCGCAACCCGACCCTGCAGGCCAACGTGACCTCGCACAAGGCGTCGCTGATGTCGGAAGAGATCCGCAACGAATCCGAGATGATCCAGGCCATGGGGATGCGCGGCGCGGCCTTCCGGCGCTGGAAGGTCGCCCGCGACAACTCGCTTGGCCAGACCGTGCTGGCCAACGACGTCTCGGGCTCGTTCTCGTCGATGACCAAGACGCTGCGCCTGTTCCTGCAATCGGCCATGCTGGGCCTTGGCGCCTACCTCGTTCTGAAGGGACAGATGACGGCGGGCGCGATGATCGCCGGGTCGATCCTGATGGGCCGCGCGCTGGCCCCGATCGAAATGGCCATCGGCCAGTGGGCGCTGGTGCAGCGCGCACAGAAGGGCTGGAACAGCCTCGCCGACCTGCTGGAAAAGGTGCCCGCCGAACAGCCGCGCACCGCCTTGCCGAAACCCCGCGCGCTGCTTGACGTGCAGTCGCTGACCATCGTGCCCCCGGGCGAAAACCGCGCCTCGCTGAAGACCGTCTCGTTCCGCGTCGAACCCGGGCAGGCCGTCGGCGTAATCGGCCCCTCGGGCGCCGGCAAGTCGACGCTGGCCCGCGCCCTGACCGGCGTCTGGCGTCCGGCGGGCGGCATGGTGCGCCTCGACGGCGCCAGCCTCGACCAGTATGCGCCCGACGTGCTGGGCACCCACATCGGCTACCTGCCGCAGCGGGTCCAGCTGTTCGACGGCACCGTGGCCGAGAACATCGCCCGCCTCAGCCCCGAACCCGACGCCGACAAGGTCGTCGCGGCGGCCAAGAAGGCGGCGGCGCACGACATGATCCTGAAACTCCCCGACGGCTATGACACCCGCGTCACCGCAGGCGGCGGGCGGCTGTCCGGCGGCCAGATGCAGCGCATCGCGCTGGCCCGCGCGCTTTATGACGATCCGGTCATCGTCATCCTGGACGAACCCAACTCGAACCTCGACAACGAAGGCTCGCAGGCGCTGAACCACGCCATCCGCTCGCTCAAGGCCGAAGGGCGCTCCTGCCTCATCATGGCGCACCGCCCGGCGGCGATCCAGGAATGCGACACCCTGCTGATGCTCGACCAGGGCACCCGCGCGGCCTTCGGTCCGAAAGAGAAGGTGCTGCGCGAGATGGTGGCGAACCACGAGGAACTGCAACGCTCCACCGCGATGGGAGGCGTGCGATGAAGAAGGACGCCTATTCGGCCCGACGCCACATCGTCATCGGCGTGCTGGCCCTGGCCGTGCTTGTCGGCGGCTTCGGCACCTGGGCCGTGGTCTCGCAGATCGCCGGGGCGGTCATCGCCTCGGGCCGGATCGAGGTCGACCGCAACCGCCAGGTGGTCCAGCACCCCGACGGCGGCGTCGTCGCCGAGATCGAGGTGAAGGAGGGCGACCTGGTCGAGGTCGGCCAGACGCTGATCCGGCTCGATTCGACCTCGCTGCACTCGGAACTGACCATCGCCGAAAGCCAGCTCTTCGAACTGCGCGCCCGCCGCGGCCGGCTCGAGGCCGAACGCGACGAGGCCAAGACCATCACCTTCGACAAGGAACTGATGGAGGTCGCGGCGACAAACCCCGACGTGGCCGAACTGGTCGACGGCCAGCGGCGCCTGTTCGAGGCCCGCATCGATTCCGTCGCGCGCGAGATCGAGCAGCTCGACAAGCGGCGCGGCCAGATCAAGAACCAGATCACCGGCATCGGCGCGCAACAGAAGTCGATGCGCCGCCAGCTCGAGCTGATCGAGGTCGAACTGACCAACCAGCAATCCCTGCTGAACCGCGGGCTGGCGCAGGCCGGCACGGTGCTGAACCTGCAACGCACCGCCGCGAACCTCGAGGGCTCGCTTGGCGAACTCATCGCCTCCGAGGCGCAGGCCGAAGGCCGCATCACCGAGATCGACATCGAGGTGCTGAAGATCGGCACCCGCCAGCGCGAGGACGCGATCACCCGCCTGCGCGACCTGCAATACCGCGAGCTTGAACTTGCCGAACAGCGCCGCTCGCTCAAGGAACGGCTGAACCGCCTCGACATCGCCGCCCCGGTCTCGGGCGTGGTCTACGGGCTCCAGGTCCACACCCCCCGCTCGGTCATCCGCGCGGCGGAACCGGTGCTCTACCTTGTCCCGCAGGACCGCCCGCTGGTCATCGCCGCCCGGATCGAAGTCACCGACATCGACAAGATCTTCCCCGGGCAAGAGGTCGCCCTGCGCTTCTCCGCCCTCGACCAGCGCGAGACACCCGAACTTTTCGGTACCGTCACCCAGGTCTCCGCCGACGCCTTCGAGGACCAGAACCGCGGCATCTCGTTCTACCGGGCCGAGATCAAGCTGAACGACGGCCAGGTGGACCGCCTGCCCAAGGGCACCACGCTGATCCCCGGCATGCCGGTCGAAACCTTCCTGCGCACCGACGACCGCTCGCCGATGGGCTACCTGACCAAGCCGCTGGTGGATTACTTCTCCAAGGCGTTCCGCGGCTAGGGGCCTTTCAACCGGGGACGCGGGCCGCTAGGGTCCGCGCGACTCGCAAGGAAAGGATCCACCCCATGAGCATCGCAGCCCGACTGAGCGAAAAGGGCATCACCCTGCCCACCGCTTCCGCCCCGGCGGCCAACTACGTCTCTTATGTGCAGGCGGGCGACATGGTCTACGTCTCGGGCCAGGTCTCCAGCGGCCCCGACGGCTTCATCACCGGCAAGCTTGGCGACGACATGGACATCGCGGCGGGCGCAGCGGCGGCAAAAAGCTGCGCCCTCGCCCTGCTCGCCCAGGTCAAGGCCGCCTGCGGCGGCGACATCGACCGGCTGGTGCGCGTCGTCAAGCTGACCGGCTTCGTCAACTCCACCCCCGACTTCAAGGACCAGCCCAAGGTCATCAACGGCGCCTCGGACTTCCTGGTCGAGGCGCTCGGCGACGCCGGCCGCCACGCCCGCTCTGCCGTCTCCGCCGCCGCCCTGCCGCTGGGCGTCGCGGTCGAGATCGAGGGGATCTTCCAGATCAAATGACCCTGCCTCCGGTTTTCCGCCGCCTGCCCTTCGCCCACCGGGCGCTGCACGACAAGACCGACCGCCGCCCCGAGAACAGCCGCGCCGCCATGCGCGCGGCCATCGCGGCGGGCTACGGGATCGAGATGGACCTGCAACTCTCCGCAGACGGGCAGGCGATGGTCTTTCACGACTACGACCTCGACCGCCTGACGGACGAGAAGGGCGCCCTGCGCCTGCGCCGGGCGGCGGACCTCGGGCGCATCCCGCTGAAACATGGCGACGGCGAAGGCATCCCGACGCTGGCCGAGGTGCTGGAACTGGTGGCAGGCCGCGCCCCCCTGCTGATCGAGTTGAAAGACCAGGACGGCGGCATGGGCCCCGACATCGGCGCACTCGGCGCCGCCACCGCGGCGGCGCTGCAAGGCTACACCGGCCCCGTCGCGCTGATGTCCTTCAACCCCCACGCCGTGGCCGAGATGGCGACGCTGTGCCCCCAGATCCCGCGCGGCCTCACCACCTCGGACTACGACCCCGAAGACTGGCCGCTCAGCCGAGCCACCTGCGACCGCCTGCGCGAGATCCCCGATTACGCGCCGACCGGCTCCTCCTTCATCAGCCACGAGGCCCGCGACCTCGCCCGCCCGCGCGTGGCGGAACTGAAGGCACAGGGCGCGGCGATCCTCTGCTGGACCATCCGCTCGCCCGAACAAGAGGCGGCAGCGCGCCGGATCGCCGAAAACGTGACCTTCGAGAACTACTTCGCCCCGATCCCGGCTTGAACGGCCCGCCACAAGGCACAGATTGGGGATGAACGCGGCAGGGACGGCATGGACCAGGCTCAGATCGAAATCCGGGTGCTCGGCTCGCTGTCGCAGATCGACGCGACGGACTGGGACGCCTGCGCCTGCCCCGAGGCCGCCGACGGCGGCCGCCCTTTCGATCCCTTCACCACCCACCGCTTCCTGAAGGCGCTGGAAGACAGCAAGTCGGTCGGCCGCGGCACCGGCTGGCAGCCGCAATACCTGGTCGCGATGGCCGACGGCATGACCATCGCCTGCGCCCCGATGTATGCCAAGAGCCACAGCCAGGGCGAATACATCTTCGACCACTCCTGGGCGCACGCCTATGAACGCGCAGGCCACCGCTATTACCCCAAGCTCCAGATCGCCGTGCCCTTCACCCCCGCCACCGGGCGGCGCTTTCTCGTCCGTCCCGGCTACGAGGAAATCGGGATGCCCGCCCTGATGCAAGGCGCCGTGCAGGTGGCCGACCAGCACGACATCTCCTCGATCCACGCCACCTTCTGCACCGAAGCCGAGGCCGAGGCGGGCGAATCAATGGGCCTGATGGTCCGCGCCTCGCAGCAGTTCCACTGGGAGGACGACGGCTACGGCACCTTCGACGGCTTCCTCGCCTCGCTGTCCTCGCGCAAGCGCAAGACCATCCGCAAGGAACGCGAGGGAGCCTGCGCCTTTGGCGGCACCATCCACACGCTGACCGGCGACGACATAAGGCCGCAGCACTGGGACGCCTTCTGGCGCTTCTACCAGGACACCGGCAGCCGCAAATGGGGCTCGCCCTACCTGACCCGCGCCTTCTTCGACCTCGCGCAACAGACCCTGCGCGGGGATATCGCGCTGATCCTCGCCGAACGCGACGGGCGGCCGATCGCGGGTGCGCTGAACTTCATCGGGCGCGAGACGCTGTTCGGGCGCTACTGGGGTTGCACGGAACATCACCCCTTCCTCCACTTCGAACTGTGCTATTACCGCGCCATCGACTATGCCCTTGGCCATGGCCTGTCCCGAGTCGAGGCGGGAGCGCAGGGGGAACACAAGCTGGCGCGCGGCTACCTGCCGACGCAGACCCACTCGCTGCACTGGATCGCCGACCCGGGCTTTGCCGAGGCGGTCGAGAGGTTCCTGGAGGCGGAACGCCGCGCGGTCGAGCAGGAGATCGACGTGCTGACCAGCTACGGCCCGTTCAGGAAGATCGAGGTAGAGGAACAGGAATGACCGAGAGACTGTCCGAGGAAACCCGTGGCCCCCTGCTGAAACCGCTGTTCCAGTCCGGCTGGAAGATGGTCGAGGGGCGCGACGCCATCACCAAGACCTACCACTTCGCCGATTTCGTCGACGCCTTCGGCTGGATGACCCGCGTGGCCTTCTGGGCCGAGAAGTGGAACCACCACCCGGAATGGTTCAATGTCTACAAGTCGGTCAAGGTGGTGCTGATCACCCACGACGTGAATGGGTTGTCCTCCCTCGACGCCAAGCTCGCCCGCAAGATGGACGCCCTCGCCCCGCAAGTCGAACCCGTCGCCGACTGACCCCATCGGAGGCGCCTGCGGCGCCACGCCTTTCATCTCGTCTCCGGCCTGCGGCCTCCGCCTCGGGCGTCAGGCCTGCGGCCTGCCGCGTTTGCCTCCGGCGGGAGGTATTTGGGAAGAAAAGAA
>JAGRMS010000370.1 GCA_020441135.1 Pseudooceanicola sp. | reverse complement strand
TCGACGATCACCGTCACGTCGATGTTGACGATATCGCCATCCTTCAGCGCGTCGTTCGCGCGGCCCGGGATCTTGTTGCCCGGAATGCCGTGGCAGACGACGTGGTTCACGCTGATGCAGCTCGCGTGCTGGTAGCCCTTGTAGCCGATGGTGGCCGAGGTCGCGCCGGCCTCTTCGACCATCTGCTGGATCAGCCGGTCGAGCGCGCCCGTGGACTGGCCCACGCCGACATGCGCGCCGATATCGTCGAGGATGCGCGCGGCCAGTGCCCCGGCGGCGTGCATTCCGGCGAAGTCTTCGGTCTCGTGGATGCGGATGCCGTCCCTGGTCAGACGGCCGCGAAAGGCGTTGTTCAAACCCTGGCCTCTTTGGTCTGCGGCAATGGCCCCAGATTTAGGCCGGATCGCCGTCAAGGACAACCCCGCGCGCCCCGGGGCTTGCCGTGCGGGCGCGCGCGCCGTTAACATTGCCCCATTCGATGCAATCCCTTTTGGAGCGACCCATGCGCGCGATCCTCTCCGTTCTTCTTCTTGCGGCTCTTCCCGCCCATGCCGACGACTGCCGCGACCGCATCGCGGGGATGTTCTTCGGCGGCGCGCTCGACCCGACGCTGCGCCCGCCCTATCACCTGACGGTCAACACTTTGAAGGCCGACGGCTCTTACGTGCATTCCTACGACGTGACCTGGCTGGCGGTGGATCAGGCGATGACCGCATCCAACGGGATGTATTCGCTGATGCGGGGCGAAAAGGCCTGGCTTGCCAATTCCCCCGACGGGCCCTGGACGTTCTCGCCGCCCGCCGAGCCCTTCGACTCGGTGAACCGTGACATCGCCCAGCGCCGGCAGATGGTGGCGAATCTCAGCGATACCTCCTGCGACGGGATGTATACGCTCGACGGCAAGACGGTGGAGCGTTTCGTCTACCGCACGATGACCCGCGACGACAGCAACGGCACCTATTTCGGGGCGCTGAACACGATCTACGTCGACCCCGAGACCAATCTGCTGGTGCGCCTCGACGATGCCGAGTTCGTGGCCCACTACGCGCCGCAGCCCTCGCCCGACCGCAACATCATGCAGTATACCTACGACCCGGCGCTTACCCTGCCGCAGCCGCAATAGGCGCTGCCAGCCAGATGCCCTCGGGGCTGATGGTGGTGCCAATGGCGAGGGTCTCGACCCCCGCCTCATGCGCCAGCGCGGCGGCGGCGGCATAGGCAGGGTCGAGATCGGCGGCGAGCGCAAAGCGCGCGGCGTCGGTGCGCTGGACGAGGTAGAGCAGGACGGCGCGATGCCCCGCCTGCGCCATCGCCGCCAGTTCGGCAAGGTGTTTTGCCCCGCGCGCGGTCACGGAGTCGGGAAACTCCGCCAGCCCCGGTTCGCGCGACAGCGTGACCGACTTCACCTCGACATATGCATCGGGCCGCCCCTCGCCGCTCAGCAGGAAATCGACCCGGCTGCGCGCGCCGTAGGGCACCTCGGCGCGCACCGTCGCATAGCCGTCCAGCCCCGGCACCTGCCCCGCCTCCAGCGCCGCCCGCAGCGCCCGGTTGGGGATCGAAGTATCGACCCCGGTGAAATGCCCGTTCTCGTGATCCACCAGCCGCAGGCCGAACTTCAGCTTCTTCTTCGGATCGTCGTTCGGCTCCAGCCAGACCCGCATCCCCGGATTGGCCAGCCCCAGCATGGAGCCCGGATTGGCGCAATGCGCCGTCACCGCGCGTCCATCCTCCAGCAGGCAATCGGCGAGGAAGCGTTTGTAGCGGCGCACCAGCCGCGCCGGCACGAGGGGGGTGGCAAAGCGCATGGGCCTGCGCCTATACCGGCGGCAGGGAGCAATCAAGGGAGCCTTCCGATGCCGAACCCAACCGCCGCCATGCTGGTGATCGGGGATGAAATCCTGTCGGGCCGCACGCGGGATTCCAACATGCACCACCTCGCCAAGGCGCTGACCGAACACGGCATCGACCTGAAGGAGGCGCGCGTTGTCTCCGATCATGCGGCGTCCATCGTCGCGGCGGTCAAGGCGCTGTCGGCGGCCCACGACCACGTCTTCACGTCGGGCGGCATCGGCCCGACCCACGACGACATCACCGCCGACTGCATCGCGGAAGCCTTCGGCGCCCATATCGACGTGCGCGAGGACGCCCGCGCCCTGCTCGCCGCGCATTACCAGCGCACGGGGATGGAGATGAACGCCGCCCGCCTGCGCATGGCCCGCATCCCCGACGGCGCGACGCTGATCGACAACCCGGTCTCGACCGCGCCCGGTTTCACCATTGGCAACGTCCACGTCATGGCGGGCGTGCCTGCGGTGTTCGAGGCGATGGTGGCCAGCGTCCTGCCGACGCTCACCGGCGGCGCGCCGCTGATTTCGGAAACGCTCCGCGTCGACCGCCCCGAAGGCGAGATCGCCGGGCCGCTGGGCGATGTGGCGGGGCGTTACGCCGACCTGTCCATCGGCTGCTATCCCTTCATCCGCGACGGCCGGCCCGGGGCCAACGTGGTGATCCGGGGCACCGAGGGCGACCGGGTGAAAGCGGCCCTGAACGACCTGGTGACGGCTTTCGCACCATGAACCTCAAGGACTTCTTCGACGCGCTCGACGGCACCTGGCCCGCGGCCAGCTATCGCCGGCTTGGCCCGGTCACGCTGCGCGAGGGCCAGGGCGGCGGCAGCCGGGTCTCCGCCGCCACCATCGACGGCGCGTTCACGCCCGCGGACCTCGACGCCGCCGAGGCCGCGATGCGCGCGATGGGGCAGAAGCCGGTGTTCCAGCTGCGCCCCGGCCAGCAGGCGCTGGACGAGACGCTGGCCGCGCGCGGTTACGCCGTGCTGGACCCGGTGAACCTTTACGCCTGCCCGGTCGCGCTGCTTTGCGACGTTCCGCTGCCGCGTGTCACCGTGCTGTCGGTCTGGGAGCCGCTCGCCCTGATGCTGGAGCTCTGGGCCGAGGGCGGCATCGGCCCGGCCCGCATCGCGGTGATGGAGCGCGTGAAAGGCCCGAAGACCGCCCTGCTCGGCCGTCACAACGACAAGCCCGCCGGCTGCGCCTTCGTCGCCATCCACAACGGTATCGCCATGGTCCATGCCATCGAGGTGCTGCCGACCCAGCGCCGCGCCGGGATGGGCCGCTGGTTCATGCGCGCCGCCGCGCTCTGGGCGCAGAAGCACGGGGCGCATACGGTCGCGCTGATGTGTACCAAGGCCAACGTCGCGGCCAACGGCCTCTATTCTTCCCTGAACATGACGGTTGTGGGAGAGTACCACTACCGCCACCTGCCAACGGAGACGCCAAAGTGACCGACCAGCCCACCGCCCTGAACCTGCCGATGGTCGATCCGCTGCCGCCGGAGACTCAGAAATACTTCGACATCTGCGTCCAGAAGCTCGGCATGATCCCCAACGTGCTGAAGGCCAATGCCTTCGATATCGCCAAGCTGAACGCCTTTACCGCGATGTACAACGACCTGATGCTGGCCGACAGCG
>JAGRMS010000369.1 GCA_020441135.1 Pseudooceanicola sp. | reverse complement strand
AGGGCAGCCAGACGTAGAGGAAGACGAGGAACGTGCCGGTCCAGCTGACCGACAGCGAATTGCCGCCCAGCACCGGGATGGCGAGATAGGCGTCGAGCAGCCAAGTGAGATGCAGCGTCTCGAACAGCCAGCTGAGGATGCCCTCCTTGGCGAGGATCAGCTTCCAGGAATAGACCTTAACCAGGTAGGACGACCACAGGGGCAGCATGATCCCGAGGTAGAATACCGCCTTCCACGGCCCCCGCGCGTAGCGCGCGGCGTAATAGGCGATGGGGAAGGCGATCACCGCCGCCGCCACCGTCACCGCCGCCGCCATCGTCACGGTGCGCAGGATGATGTCGAGGTTCGCGGGGATCAGCAGCTCGCGGTAGGTCTTCAGCGTGAATTCGCGGACGATCAGGCCGGAGAACTCGTCGATGGAGAAGAAGCTCTGCGCCAGCAGCGCGAAGAGCGAGCCGAGGTAGACCACCCCGAGCCACAGCAGCGGCGGCCCGAGCAGCAGCGCCAGCAGCAGGCGGGGATTGCGCCAGAGCGCGTCCGAGGCGGGGCGCAGCCAGCTCATGGCGCGCCCGTCATCAGGTGCAAATCGCCCGCGTCCCAGTCCAGATGCACCCGCGCGCCCGCATCGGGCACCGCCGCGCCCTTGGGCAGCAGGGCGACCAGCTGCGCGCCTTCCGCCTCGAGCACCACCCGCGTGTTCGCCCCGTGGAAACTTGCGCTTTTCACCACCGCCGGCAGCCCGCTGTCGCCGATCCAGACCGCCTCGGGGCGCAGCGAGGCAAAGCGGCGCTCGCCGGTCAGCCGTTCTGTCAGCTCCGGCGGCAGCACGTTGGACGAGCCGACGAAATCCGCGACGAAGGGCACGTCGGGGCGGTAATAGACGTCCTGCGGCGCGCCGACCTGCACGATCTTGCCCTGATTGAAAACCGCCACCCGGTCCGCCATCGAGAGCGCCTCGCCCTGGTCGTGGGTGACGAAGACGAAGGTGATCCCCAGCCGCCGCTGCAACGCCTTCAGCTCTTCCTGCATCGCCTCGCGCAGCTTGAGGTCCAGCGCCCCCAGCGGTTCATCCAGCAGCAGCACCTTGGGCTGCATCACCAGCGCCCGCGCCAGCGCCACCCGCTGCCGTTGACCGCCCGACAGCTGCGAGGGCTTGCGGCCCCCGTAGCCCGGCAGCGCCACCATCTCGAGCGCCGCTTCCGCCGCCCGGTGCCGCTCGGCCCGGCCCTGCCCGGCGATCATCAGCCCGTAGGCCACGTTGTCGATCACGTTCAGGTGCGGGAACAGCGCGTAGTCCTGGAACACCGTGTTCACGGCCCGCCGGTAGGGCGGCACGCCTTCCGCGGCCTGCCCGAAGATCTCGATCCTGCCGGAGGTCGGCTGCTCGAACCCCGCGATCAGCCGCAGGCAGGTGGTCTTGCCCGACCCGGACGGCCCGAGCATCGCGAAGAACTCGCCCTCGGCGATGTCGAGGTCGACCGCATCGACGGCGCGAACGGCTCCGTAATGGCGCGAGACGCCGGAAAATCGGACAGCAGAGGTCATGGGGATTCCCGTTCAGATGGCCCCGCGCCGGAAAAGGCGCGGGGCCGGGAGAGGATCAGCGGCCGCCGATCACGCCGATATAGTCGGAGACCCAGCGGTAATAGGGCACGCAGGCCCCCGCGCCTTGCGAGCAGTTCGACACCGGCGTGGTCCAGAAATGCACCTTGTCGAAGTCGTCGAGGCCGTTCGCCGTGCAGCCCTCGGCCGTCTGCATGCCCCGCCCGTCGGTGCAGGCCGCCAGCACGGCCGGGTTGGCCCCGAACCAGACCGACAGGTCGGACATCAGGTTGGACGACAGCGTGTGCTCCATCCACATGTAGGAGCAGTTCGGGTTCTCGGAATCGGCGTGCATCATCGTCGTATCCGCCCAGCCCGTGACGCCCTCTTTCGGGATCACCGAGGCGACCGGCGCGCCGCCGCCCGCCAGCAGGCCCACCTGGAACGGCCACGACCCCGAGGCCACCACGCCCTCGTTCTTGAAGTCGT
>JAGRMS010000368.1 GCA_020441135.1 Pseudooceanicola sp. | reverse complement strand
CGGCGGATTTCGTCCAGCAGTTCGCGGGCGCGGCGGTAGACGTCCTCGCCCTGGAGCATGTCCTCTTCTGAGCCGATGGAGCCGTTCGACCCGGCCTCGCGCCCCAGCGGGTCGCGGTTGCGGGCGCGCTGTTCGCCCTCGGCGGTGCCCTGACCGGGCTGTTGCTGCTGTTGGGCCAGCGCCTCGCCCAGCGCGCGCATGCCTTCGCGCAGCGCCTCCATCGCCTCGGACTGCTTGTCGATGGCCCCGGCGAGGTCGTCCTGGCGCAGCGCATCCTCGGCCCCGTCCATCGCGCGCCCGGCCCGGCCCAGCGCGTCGCGGGCGGCGTCGCCTTCGGGCGTGCCCGCGCCCGGCAGGTTGCCCTGCTGGCGGTCGAGTTCCTGGCGCAACGCCTGCTGGCGGTCGGCGAGCGAGCCTTGCAGATCCTGACCGTTGCCGCCGCCCTGCCGGCCTTCGCCATCGTTCTGCGCCTGGCCCTGGCCGCCCTGGCCTTCGTGGCTTTGCCCGCGGCCCTGACCGCCGTTGCGGCCCTGGTTGCCCTGGCTCTGCCCCGAATTGGCGCCGGGATTGAACTGCTCCTGGAGATCGCGGAAGGCGTCGTCGGACAGGCCCTGCTGGTTGCGCAGGGTTTCGGCGAGACCTTCCATCGCCTGCTGGCCTTCGCCCTGGCCGCCGCCCTGGCCCTGGGTCACGCGCATGTTT
Source organism: Pseudooceanicola sp. (assembly GCA_020441135.1). GTDB lineage: Bacteria > Pseudomonadota > Alphaproteobacteria > Rhodobacterales > Rhodobacteraceae > Seohaeicola_A. Next base: position 2,626 of record JAGRMS010000368.1, on the reverse strand, counting down.
TCCATCAGGCGCTGGAATTCCTCCATCGCCTGCTGCGCCTCGGCCATGCGGCCCTGTTCCATCAGCTCCTGGATGCGGTCCATCATCTTCTGCAGATCGTTCTGCGTCATCTGCATGGCGTTCGGGTCTTGCTGGCCCGAGTTCGGCTGGTCGGCCCCGTTCTGCGGCTGGTTCTGGGCCTGCCGCGACAGCTGGCGGATGTAATCGTCGGTGGCGCGGCGCAGTTCCTGCATCAGCTCGGCGATTTCCTGGTCCGAGGCGCCGTTGCGCATGGCTTCGGACAGCCGCTCCTGCGCGCGGCGCAGGCGTTCCAGCGCGTCGGACAGGTCGCCGTCTTCCAGCAGGAGGGCGAGATCCCAGAGCGCCTTGGCCAGTTCCGCCTGGTGATCGGCCTTCAGCCCGCCCTTCGACAGGGTGTCGAGCCGACGCAGGATGACCCGCATCCTGAGATAGGCGGTTTCCGAGCGGAACACGCCTTCGGGCTTGTGGGTCACGGCCTTGAGCAGCTGCGTCACCCGGCGGGCGTTGCCGCGCGCCCAGAGCAGGTCGCGGCGCTGTTCGATCACGGCGGCGGCCAGCGGGTCGAAGAAGCGGCGGCCGGGGAGGGTGGCGGCATAGGGTTCGCTGGTGCCGGTCTGGCCGGCGGCATCCTGCACCGTCAGCGTGAAGGTCACGGGCAGGTTGGCCCAGGGGTGTTCCGAGAAGTCCTCGATCAGCTTCTCGGTGAACTTGGCGCGGTCGCCCGCGATGGGCATCGGCAGCGGCACGGTGATGACGTCGCGCGCGTCGGGGGCGACGGCCAGGCCGTGGCGGCGGTCGACCGCCGACAGGTCCAGCGCGATCACCGCGTTGCCACCCACCACGCCGTAGTCGTCATCGGCGGCGAAGGGGAGGGTCATGGTCCCGACCGCCTCGGCCGTTGGGGTGCCTTCGACGCTGACGCGCGGCCCTGCGTCGGGGACGACCGTCACGCTCCACGTCTTGCCGCCGGGGCCGTCGATGCGCATTTCGCCGTCCTGCACGACGTCGAACTCCTGCGCCGGGTCCGAGGCGGGGGGCAGCGCGCCGATGCGGCCCGAGACGGTTTCGGCGAGGGTCAGCGCGCCGACCTCGCCGTAGAAGCGCAGGGTGATACGGCTGCCCTGGGCGATGTCGAGATGGTTGCCCGCGATGTCGGCGAGGTAGAGCGTCGGCTTGCCGGTGTGGCGGGGCGGTTCGATCCAGCCCTCCCACGTCGGGCCGCTGGCGGCGGTGGCGGCGTCCGGAGTCATCTCGGCCACCGAGCCGACGCGCCAGACCGAGCCGAACACCAGCGCCACGGCCAGCGCCAGCGTGGCGACGTGGCGCAGGGCGAAGGGGTCGGCCTTGGCCAGCCGCACCGAGGGCCGGACGGGTTTCGCCTGGGCGGCGCGGGCGGCCATGCGCACCTGGTGCGCGTGCCAGATCGCCTGCGAATCGGGATCGGTGGCGCCGATCACCTGGCGGTCCATCAGGGCCTGGATTGGGCGGCCGGGTAGCGTTTCGTCAAGCCGTGCCAGCGCCATCGCGCGGGTCGGCCATTGAACCTTGCGCACGCCCCGGATCAGCGCGGCCAACAGGCCCAGCAGGGCGAGAACGCCGCCGACCCAGACAAATTCCACGGAAACGAGATCGTGCAGGCCCAGCATCAGCACGGCGAGCGCGATCATCGCGACACTGAACAGCGGCCAGAAGGCGCCTAGAAGCTGTTCGGCCACCATGCCGGCACGGGTCAGCGCAAGCGGCAGCCGCAGGGCGCGCAGCGCGGGGTCTTGGCCGGGGGATGGGGCCATGCGGGTCTCCTGGCGGCGCGGGGGCGCTAGAGCCATGAGGGTAGATTATCCCGGTTTATCATTTCGTCAAAGGTCGGGCGTCGGCGGATAACCGCGAATTGATCGCCGTTCACCAGCACCTCGGGCACCAGCGGCCGGGCGTTGTATTCGCTGGACATCGCGGCACCGTAGGCCCCGGCGCTGCGGAAGGCGACGAGGTCGCCCGCCCTGACCGGCGGCAGGTCGCGGGCGCGGGCGAAGGTGTCGCCGGTTTCGCAGACCGGGCCGACGACGTCGTAGGGCTGCCGTTCGGCGCCGGGCGCGGGTTCCAAGACGGGGATGATGTCGTGGTGGGCGTCGTACATCGCCGGGCGGATCAGGTCGTTCATCGCCGCGTCGAGGATCAGGAAATCGCGCCCCTCGCCGTTCTTGAGGTAGATGACGGAGGAAACCAGCAACCCGGCGTTGCCCGCGATCAGGCGGCCCGGCTCGATCTCGATCTCGCAGTTCAGGTGGCCGAGGGTGCGCTTGATCATCGCGCCATAGTCGGTCGGCAGCGGCGGGGCGGCGTTCGAGCGGGTGTAGGGGATGCCGAGCCCGCCGCCGAGGTCGAGGCGGTCGATGCTGTGGCCGTCGGCGCGCAGCTGTTCGGTCAGGGCGGCGACCTTCCCGTACGCCTGTTCGAAGGGGGCGAGGTCGGTCAGCTGGCTGCCGATATGCACGTCGATGCCGACGACCTTCAGCCCCGGCAGGCGGGCGGCATGGGCATAGACCGCGCGGGCGCGGGCGATGGGGATGCCGAACTTGTTCTCGGACTTGCCGGTGGCGATCTTGGC
>JAGRMS010000367.1 GCA_020441135.1 Pseudooceanicola sp. | reverse complement strand
CTCGATGTTCACGCCGATCTTCGCGGTCAGCCGGACGGTCGGCTGGGTCAGCCAGTGGAAAGAGATGATCGCCGATCCGCAGAACAAGATCGGCCGCCCGCGCCAGCTGTACCTGGGCGCGGATCAGCGCGACTACGTGGATATCGAAAAGCGGTAAGACGAAGGGGGCGCAATGCGCCCCCTTTTCAATCCAGCCGGCGAACCATCAGCTGGTTGCCCTCGCCCACCCGCGTCTCGAACAGCTTCAGCTCCTTGATCAGGTCGCTGAGCTTTTTCTTGCCGTAGCTGCGGGTGTCAAAGTCCGGGTTGGCCGCGCTGATATACTGACCGATCTGGCCCAGGGTGAACCATTCATCGTCCTGGTTGATCGCTTCCATCGCCCGAACCACCAGCTTGGTCGGGTCTTCGAGCGTTGCGGGAGCCTCGGCCGCGGCAGGAGCCTCGGCCGGTTTCGCAGGTTCCGGCCGGGGCTTGGCCTTGGTCTCGGGCAGCAGGTTCTCGACGTAGATGAACCGCTTGCAGGCCTTGACGAAGGCCATCGGCGTCTTGCGCATTCCCATGCCGAAGACGTCCAGCCCCTGCTCGCGGATACGGCTGGCGAGACGGGTAAAGTCGCTGTCCGACGAGATCAGCACGAAGCCGTCGAAACGGCCCGAATGCAGGATGTCCATCGCGTCGATCACCAGCGCGATGTCGCTGGCGTTCTTGCCGGTGGTGTTCGCAAACTGCTGGTGCGGCACGATGGCCAACGCGGCGAGCTTGTCCTTGCTCCACCCCTGCGGGCCGCCGCCGGCGAAATCGCCGTAGATGCGCCGGATGCTGGCCTCGCCCAGGGTGGCAATCTCTTCGAACATCGCGTCGGCATAACGGGCCGAGATGTTGTCCGCGTCGATCAGGACCGCGAGCAGCTTGCGGTCGTCGCTCATTTCAGCTCGTCGACCGAGCGGATCATCTTGCCAAGCAGGCCGTAATCCAGCGCCTGCTGGGTGTTCAGCCAGAAGTCGCGGCGGGTGTCCTCGGCGATCTTCTCGACGGTCTGGCCGGTCGCCTCGGCAAACAGCTTGTGGAAGCGTTCCGACATGATGCGGATCTGTTCGGCCTGGATCATCAGGTCGCTGACCTGGCCGCCGATCCCGCCCGAGGGCTGGTGCAGCAGGAAACGGGTGTTGGGCAGGCAATAGCGGTCCTCGCGCTCCGCCCCGACGAAGATCAGCGCGCCGGCGCTCGCCACCCAGCCGGACCCGATGGTGCGCACCCTGGGGCGGATGAACTTGATGATGTCATGCACCATATCGCCGGATTCGACGTGGCCGCCGGGGGACGAGATGAAGACGTTGATCGGGTCGTCGCCGTCCTCGGCCAGCGCCAGCAGCTGCGTGACCGCGCGCCGCGCCAGCTTGTCGTCGATGGCGCCGGTGATGATGACGTTGCGCGATTTGAAGAACAGCTGCTCGGCCTTGCCGGTCGGCGGGCTGTCGGTCTGTTCCTCGGGCTTGTCGTCGTCGTTGTCGAGGTGGAACATCATTGCGCGTCGTCTCCCAAAAGCGTTCCGCTGGAACCTAGAGGCTGGCAGCGGCAGGTTCAACGGGGGGCGGTGTCGCGGGCGCCGATTACTCGGCGGCAGCACGCACCCCCGCGGGTTCCACCCGGACGGCCGAGAACTTGAACTCGGGGATCTTGCCATAGGGATCGACCGCCGGGTTGGTCAGGATGTTCGCCGCCGCCTCGACATAGGCGAAGGGCAGGAACACCATGTCGGGCGACACCGCCCGGTCGGCGCGGGCCATGATCTCGATGCTGCCGCGCCGCGTGGTCAGGCGCAGCATGCCCCCGGGTTCCACGCCCAGACGGCGCAGGGTCGAGGGATGGAGCGAGCAGTTGGCCTCGGGTTCCACCGCGTCGAGCACCTTGGACCGGCGGGTCATCGAGCCGGTGTGCCAGTGTTCCAGTTGCCGCCCGGTGGTCAGGATCATCGGGTATTCGGCATCCGGCGCCTCGGCGGGGGCGATGACGCTGGCGGGGGTGAACTTCGCCCGGCCACCCGCGCGGGGGAAACCGTTGCCAAAGACGATCGGCTGGCCGGGATCGTCCGGGGTCAGCGAAGGATAGGTGACGACGTTGACGCGCGACAGGCGGTCCCAGGTGATGTTGTCGAGCGACTTCATCGTGCGCTTCATCTCGGCAAACACCTCCGCCGGACTGTCGTAGTGCCAGTCGAGCCCGCAGCGTTGCGCCAGGTCGACGGTGATCGCCCAATCCTCGCGCGCCTGCCCCGGCGGCGGCACGGCGGGGCGGCCCATCTGGACCTGGCGGTTGGTATTGGTGACGGTGCCCGACTTCTCGGCAAAGGCCGAGGCGGGCAGGATCACGTCGGCGTAGTTCGCCGTCTCGGTCAGGAAGATATCCTGCACCACCACGTGGTCGAGTGCCGCCAGCGCGTCGCGGGCGTGTTCCACGTCGGGGTCGGACATCGCCGGGTTCTCGCCCAGGATATACATCGCCTTGATGTGCCCCTCGTGGACCGCATCCATGATCTCGGTGACGGTCAGGCCCTTCTGGTTCGAGAAATCGCCCGACTGCCAGACCTCGGTAAAGGCGGACCGCACGCCGTCGTCCATCACGCTCTGGTAGTCCGGCAGGAACATCGGGATCAGCCCGGCGTCGGACGCACCCTGCACGTTGTTCTGCCCGCGCAGGGGATGCAGCCCGGTGCCCGGACGCCCGACATGGCCGCACATCAGCGCCAGGGCGATCAGGCAGCGCGAGTTGTCGGTGCCGTGGATGTGCTGCGACACGCCCATGCCCCAGAAGATCATCCCCGCCTTGGCGCGGGCAAAGGTGCGGGCCACGTCGCGCAGGGTCTCCGCCGGGATGCCGCAGACATCGGCCATCTTCTCGGGCGCGAAGTCCTTCAGGTGGGCGGCCTCGGCGGGGAAATTCTCGGTATAGGCGTCGATATACTGGCGGTCGTAAAGGTTCTCCTCCACGATGACGTGCATGATCGCGTTCAGCATCGCCACATCCGCGCCGGGGCGGAATTGCAGCATGTGCGACGCGAAGCGGCGCAGGCCGACGCCGCGCGGGTCCATCACGATCAGCTTGCCGCCGCGCTTGGAGAACTGCTTGAAATAGGTGGCGGCGACGGGGTGGTTTTCCACCGGGTTCGCACCGATGACGATGGCGACGTCGGCGTTCTCGATCTGGTTGAAGGTCGCCGTCACGGCGGCAGAGCCGACGTTTTCCATCAGCGCAGCGACCGACGACGCGTGACAGAGGCGCGTGCAGTGGTCGACGTTGTTGTGGCCGAACCCCTGCCGGATGAACTTCTGGAACAGGTAGGCTTCCTCGTTGGTACACTTGGCCGACCCGAAGCCTGCCACCTCGCGCCCCCGGCCCTTCAGGCGGCTGGCGGCAAGGTCCATCGCCTCTTCCCAGGTCGCCTCGCGGAAGTGGGTCTGCCAGTTGCCCGGATCGACGTTGAGGCCCTTGGCGGGCGCGTCGTCGCGGCGGATCAGCGGGACGGTCAGGCGGTGCGGGTGGTGGATGTAGTCGAAACCGAAGCGCCCCTTGACGCAGAGGCGGTTTTCGTTCGCGGGGCCGTTGATGCCCTCGACATACTTCACCCGCCCGTCCTTGACCTTGAGTGAGACCTGGCAACCGACTCCGCAGAACGGGCAGACGCTTTCGACTTCGCTGTCGTAATCCGCGCTGTCGCCCTGCTGCGCCGCGTCCAGCACCGTCGCGGGCATCAGCGCGCCGGTCGGGCAGGCCTGCACACATTCGCCGCAGGCCACGCAGGTCGATGCGCCCATCGGGTCGGCCATGTCGAAGACCGGAAAGGCCGAATGCCCCCGCCCCGCCATGCCGATCACGTCGTTCACCTGCACCTCGCGGCAGGCCCGCACGCAGAGGCCGCACTGGATGCAGGCGTCGAGGTTGACCCGCATGGCGACGTGGCTGTCGTCGAGCAGCGGGATATGGTCATGCTCCAGCGCCGGAAAGCGGCTGTGGGTGACGCCGTTCAGGTCGGCCATGTCCCAGAGGTGCGACGAGCGGTCATGCGCATCCTCGCGCACCGGCTGGTCGGCCACCAGAAGCTCCGTCACCATCGCGCGGGCCTTCACCGCGCGGTCCGAGGCGGTTTTCACCACCATCCCCGCCACGGGTTCGCGGATGCAGGAGGCGGCCAGCGTCCGCTCGCCCTCGATCTCGACCATGCAGGCGCGGCAGTTGCCGTCTGGCCGGTATCCCGGCGCGGGCTTGTGGCAGAGGTGCGGAATGACCAGACCGCGCCCGTTGGCGATTTCCCAGATCGTCAGCCCCTTCGGCGCGTCGATCTCGGCCCCGTCGAGCGTGAAACGGATGGTATCGGCCATGTCTGCCTCCTGCGTTGCGCGCCCCTTATAGCGCGGAAAGGCGGCGATTTCCGACACACAAACCCGACAGGACAGGCGAGATTTGCGCCACGCCCCGCGCGGATCGGAAACCCGCGCCCCGAAATGCAAAAGGCCGCACCCGGGGGCGCGGCCTTCCGTTTCCATGCGAACGCGATCAGGCGGCGCGCGAGGTCAGCACGTCGTCCACCTGCTTGGCCGCCTGCGCCTCGTCCCCGCCACCGACGGCGGCGACTTCGCGGGTCAGGCGCTCCAGCGCGGCTTCGTACAGCT
>JAGRMS010000366.1 GCA_020441135.1 Pseudooceanicola sp. | reverse complement strand
CACGTCATGCACATCGTCTCGAACGTGGTGGGCGAGCTGGACGCGGGCAAGGATGCGCTCGACGCCTTCTTCGCGGGCATGCCGGCAGGCACGGTCAGCGGCGCGCCCAAGGTGCGGGCGATGCAGATCATCGACGAGCTGGAGCCGGAGAAACGCGGCGTCTACGGCGGCGGGGTCGGCTATTTCAGCGCGGGCGGCGACATGGACATGTGCATCGCGCTGCGCACGGCGGTGGTGCAGGACCAGAAGCTCTACATCCAGGCCGGCGGCGGCGTGGTCTACGACAGCGACCCCGAGGCCGAGTTCCAGGAAACCGTCCACAAGTCCAACGCGATCCGGCGCGCGGCGGCGGATGCGGCGCGGTTCGGCGGGTCGGGCAACCGGTAAGGCTCCGGTCGCGGTCGCGCGGGATATCTGCTACATTCGAGTCATTGTTTGCAGCCTTTCCCTGAGTCGAGAGTCGATTTCATGCCCGTTCCCCGCCTCCTGCCCGCCGGTGCCGCCGTTCTGATCGCGGTCGCCGCCGCTTATGTCTATTGGTCGCGCCCCTCTCCCGGCTTCGTCCTGCTGACAGCCGAAGAGCAGTCGACGCTGGCCCGCACCCCGACCGATCAGGAGCGCGACGTGACGGTTCAGGCCTCGGAGGGGCCGATCGTCAAGGTCAGCGCGCCCAAGGGCTTTACGCTGGTGTCTCCGGTGGACTTCGACATCCGGGTCGAGCCGAAAGGCGGCGTGGCGGTCGACATGACGTCGATCAAGATCGAATACCGCCTCGGCCCGGCCTGGGTGAACATGACCAAGCGCATCCTGCGCTATGCCTCGATCACCGGCTCGCGCCTCTACGCCCGCGGCGCGGAACTGCCGCCCGGCAAGCACGCGCTGCGCGTCAGCATCAACGACGCGCAGAACCGGCTGACGCAGGCGACGGTCAACTTCACGGTTTCCAAATAGGGAGAGGTCGCCTGGGGGCGCTGCCCCCGCCGCCCGTGCCGGGCGACTCCCCCGGAGATATTTGGAAAGAGAAGAAGATGGGGCCTGCCGCTTCTTTTCTTCAAAAATACTCCCGCGCGGAGCGCGCATCGCGCCGCAGGCGCGAACCGGGGCGATCAGGCCTGACGCAGCGCGCGCCAGTGGTCGAGCGCCGGGTTGTCCGAAGGCACCACCACGGCTAGCGTGACCGCGCTGTCGGCGCCTGTCGATGCCGCGCCGGGGCTGTCGGGGCGCAGGGCGTCGATGGCCCTGAGATTGTCGAGCACAGTGGGCACGCGGGACATGGTGGCGGCGATCTCGCGCTGGAAGTCCTGGGACTTCAGCTGCTGGCGCGCGCCGAAGTAGAAGGTGACGATGACGCCCAGCAACCACCAGAGCGGTTCCGGCACCAGGGCGATCCCCTGCATCCGCGCCGCGAACCAGAGCGGATCGACCATCGCCGCGACGAAGAGCCCCAGCGTGCCAAGCGCCATCGCGGGCCGCGGCAGGCGGTTCAGGGCGTCGATCAGGCGGTCGAACAGGCCGCTGCGCGCCGGGGTGAATTCGGCGGCGTATTGGGTCAGCACCTGCCCCTGAAGGCCGGCCGAGCGGGTGGCCGCGGCCTCGGCATTCTCGCGGAAGACCTCGGCGGTCTCGCGCACCACGTTGCGGCCGCCGAAGAGCAGGCCGATCAACTCGCCGATCATCCCCATGCCGCGGTCCTCGCCTTGAAATCCGCATCGGTCAGGTGGAAACGCGGCGACAGGAAGGCTTCGGCCCGGGTGATCCAGCCGCCCTTGCCGCCGACGCGGGTGCGGGCATACTTGCGGCTGGCGGGGCGGGTGTCGGCGAGGCGGAAGTAATAGTTGCGCCGGGCGATGCCGTAGGCATCCGCCAGCGCCAGCGGATCGGGGGCGGCGGCGTCCGTCGCGGCGGCGATGGTCCGCGGGCCGATCTGGCCGTCGGTGGCGATCGGGAAACCCATCTCGCGCAGCAGGCGTTGCAGGATCGTCACCGCGTTGGACCCGGCGTTGACATACATGTCGAAGACCGACGCCTGGATCGCAGCGGGCAGGTCGGCGATGCGAGGGCGTTCGTAATAGTGGCGGATGAAGATGTCGACCGCCTGCGCCCGCGTCAGCGCCCGTACATCGGCTGTCGTCACCGCGCCGTCGCCGGTCAGGTCCAGCCCGAGGCGGCGCATGGTGTGGATCGTCACGCCGAAGTTGGTCGCCCCGCCGGGGTCGTCGGGGTCGTTGACGTAGCCGCCCTCGCGGGCGACGATTTCCTCGGCGATCTCGCGGACCGTGGGCATGCGCGCTCTCCTTGATGGATGCGCGGGGTTTTGCCCTGAATTTGGTTAACGCCGCCCGAGGAGGGCGCGCGGCAGGCTCAGCTGCCGCCGTTCGGATCCTTGTAGACGCCCTGTTCCTTCAGCGCGTCCACCACCTCGCGCGGCATGTAGCTTTCGTCGTGCTTGGCCAGGATTTCCGTGGCTTCAAAGGTGCCGTCGACGTAACGCCCGGTGCCGACCATGCCCTGCCCCTCGGCAAAGAGGTCGGGCAGCACGCCCGTATAGCTGACCGGCACCGAGGCGCCGCCGTCGGTCACGCGGAAGCGCACCGTCTCGCCCTGTCCGCGTTCCAGCGAGCCGTCCTCGACCAGCCCGCCGATGCGGAAGACTTCCGTCGGCACGGGCGGTTCGGCGAGGATCTGGCTGGGTGCGCGGAAGAAGTTGATGCCGTCGCGCATGGCGTAGCCGATCAGCGCGGTGCTGAGCACCAGCGCCACGGCGGCAATCGCGATCACCTGGATCCGGCGTTGTTTCTTCAGCGATTTCATCGCACCCTCCATTTGATGCGCAGCAAAACTCTTGCAAAGAGTTTTGACAAAACTTTTTCTCAAAAGTTTTGCCCCTCAGGGGAAGAGCGGCGCCATCGTCAGTCCTGTCGTTTCAACTTCGCCCAGCATCAGGTTGGCGTTTTGCAGGGCCTGCCCGCTCGACCCCTTTGTCAGGTTGTCGAGCACGCCGACCAGCACCGCCCGGCCTTCGATCCGGTCCGCCGCCACGCCGACATGCACATGGTTCGAGCCGCGCACGTCGTGGGTGGAGGGCGTCGCGCCCAAGGGCAGAACCTGCACAAACGGCTCGTCCGCATAAGCGCGTTCCAGCGCGGCATGAATCGCCGTCGCCGCGCCGCTGACGTAGGCGGTGCAGAGCACGCCGCGGTTGGCGGGGATCAGGTGGGGCGTGAACTGCACCCGCACGGGGCGGCCCGCCAACGCCGAGAACTCCTGGTCGAACTCGCCGACGTGGCGGTGGCTGCTGCCGAGGGCATAGGCGTGGTAGCCTTCGGACAGTTCGGCGTGCAGCAGGTTCTCCTTGAGCGACCGCCCAGCCCCCGACGCCGCGCATTTCATGTCGAGGATGATGTCGTCGAGGCCGATCACCCCGGCGGCGATCAGCGGGCGGACGAGGTATTGCCCGGTGGCCGCGTTGCAGCCGGTTCCGGCGACAAGGCGGGCGGCGCGGATCTGGTCGCGGTAGAACTCGGTCAGGCCGTAGACGGCCTCGGCCTGCAACGCCATCGCGATGTGGTCGTTGCCGTACCAGCGCCTGTAGGCCTCGGCCTCGCGCAGGCGGAAGTCGGCGGAGAGGTCGACGATCTTCAGCGTCCTCGGCAGGTCGCGGATCACCGCCTGGCTGGTCTTGTGCGGCAGGGCGCAGAAGCAGAGGTCGATCCGGCCGAAATCGATGTCCTCGATCCGGCAGAGCGTCGGCAGGTCGAGGTGGCGCAGATGCGGAAACACCTCGGCAACCGTCATGCCTGCCTTGCGCTCGCCCGACAGCGCCGCGATGGACAGGTTGGGGTGTCCGGCGATCAGCCGGATCAGTTCGGCGCCGGTATAGCCGGAGGCGCCCAGGATGGCGATCTGGTGGGTCATGCGCATGATGTTTCCGATGGATACGTTGGGCTAGCTAAGGGCGCGGCACTGTCCCGTCAACGGCCTCTCTTGACGCGCCGATTGATCCGTCGGCGGGCGGGATGGTAAACTAGGTCATGCAGGATCCGCCAACCGGCATTCTCGAAACGCTTTTCGCCGCCAGCGGCAGCAGCCTTGGCGGGGCGCTGGTCATCCTGGCGCTGACCTGGATCGCGACGGCCGTGTTCAGGTTCGTCGGATGGTGCCTGGTTCACGGCGGGCGGCTTCTGGACCGGCGGCGGCGTCTGAGGGAGATGCTGGTCGACGTGTTGATCGACGCGGACTTCAACCACCAGAGCATCACCGCCATCACGGCGCCCGAGAGGATCGCGGCAATCAAGGCGCAGATCTAGGCCGACCCGGATGGGTACAGGGCCTATGTGGCGGCGGTGCAGAGCGATCCGACCTTCCAGGACTACCGGCAGGAACGGCGGCAACTCGACACGGCGCTGATGGCGGCCTGCGACCGGTATTTCGATCTCTCGCAACTTTTCCAACTATACTACGAAAAGCTGGCGGACGACGCCTTTGCAAGGCTCAGCGGCCCCCGCGAGATCGCGGCGCTGGACAACCTTTGCCTGATTGGCGCGCAGACGGAACAGGCCTACGACGCGCTGAAGCTCGAATTGGCGCGTTCGCCGAAAAGCCGCAGGGTCTACGAACGAACGCAAAGGCACCTGGCAGGTCTGAGCGACCAACCAGGGCAGAGTGCGTCAGACGATGGGCGGTAGAGGTCCGGTCATGGTCAAACTCCCGTTCGATGGCGTCAATGTAGGGCGTGTCGGCAAGGAATTCAATCTCGGGCCGATCACGCCGCGTCGAAGCGGATCTGTCGTCGGAGGAACTGGGTCGCGCGGTCGCTGACGCGGGCGGGGTTGCCGGTGGTGAGGAAACCGCCCGCGCCGGTGCCCAGCATGTTGGGGTGGCGTTTCAGGTAGTCGGCGAGACTGTCGGCAACGAGCCTGGCCTGGGAATAGACCTGCACGTTCGGACCGAGGGCCGCCTGGAAGGTTGGTTCCAGCAGCGGGTAATGCGTGCAGCCCAGTACCGCCGCCTGCGGGTCGGGCATCTTGCGCTTGAGCGCCTCGACGTGGGAGCGCACCAGCGCCTCGGCCAGGATGGTGTCGCCGTCCTCGATGGCGTCGACCACGCCGCCGCAGGCCTGCGCCTCGACGTCCACGCCGATGGCGCGGAAGGCCAGTTCGCGCTGGAAGGC
>JAGRMS010000365.1:256-1667 GCA_020441135.1 Pseudooceanicola sp. | reverse complement strand
TTGATCTCGTCCGCCATCAGAAGCTCGCAGAAGATCGGCCCCTGAATGAAGCGGAAGTGCCGCGAGCCGTCGGCAGAAGTGTCCAGCACCTCCGACCCGAGGATGTCGGCCGGCATCAGGTCGGGAGTGAACTGGATGCGGTTGCCGTGCAGGCCCATGACGGTCGACAGCGTCTCGACCAGCCGCGTCTTGCCCAGGCCCGGCAGCCCGATCAGCAGCGCGTGGCCGCCGCAGAGCAGGGCGGTCAGCGTCAGCTCCACCACCCGCTCCTGCCCGATGAAGCGGCGGGTGATCGACTGCCTCGCCTCGGCGAGGCGGGTCTCCAGCAACTCGATCTCGGCCACCAGATCTGCGGGTTCGGACATGACTTTCCTTTCGGGGGACGTATATGCTTTCCTGAAGCGGTTGGATCGAGTGTATCCTGCCCGAAGGAAATGGCAAAAGCTATGAACGGACAAAAAGCCGTTACCCCGTCCGCCGAAGGCATCGCCGAAGCGTTGCGCAACACCAAGTCGCGCGGATTGCCGCCGGTACACCTGTGGAACCCGGATTTCTGCGGCGACCTCGACATGCGGATCGCGCGGGACGGGACGTGGTTCTACCTCGGCACGCCGATCGGGCGGCCCGAACTGGTGCGGCTGTTCTCGACCATCCTGAAGAAGGAAGAGGGGAAATATTACCTTGTCACCCCGGTCGAGAAGGTCGGCATCACGGTGGACGACGCGCCCTTCGTGGCGGTGGATTTCGAGGCGTCGGGCACCGGGGAGGGGCAGGTACTGACCTTCACCACCAACGTCGGCGACAAGGCGGTGGCCGGAAAGGAACACCCCATCCGGGTGGAGCGCGACGGCAAGACGGGCGAGCCGTCGCCCTATGTCCACGTCCGCGCCGACCTCGAGGCGCTGATCGATCGCAAGAGCTTCTACCGGCTGGTCGAGATCGGGGCGCATCACGAGGGCTGGTTCGGGCTGTGGTCCTCGGGCGCCTTCTTTCCGGTCATCCCTTCCGAGGAGATGCGGGCATGATCCCTGCGGGATCACCGGGGGCGCTGCCCCCGCCGCCCGTGCCGGGCGACTCCCCCGGAGATATTTGGAAAGAGAAGAAGATGGGGCGCGTGGTTGATCTTTCCGGAAATTTGTGGATGTTAGCGGTAACAGGGCGTCGCCGCGGGTGGAGGACAGGGACATGCTGAATGCCACGCTGGAGCGAGTCACCGACCGGATCATCGAGCGGAGCGAGCCGACGCGGGTGCCCTACCTCGCCCGGATGCGCGCCGCCGCCTCGAAAGGGCCGACGCGCGGGCACCTGGCGTGCAGCGGCCAGGCCCATGCCTTTGCCGCCGCCGGGGCGGACCAGCCGGCGCTGGCGACGGGGACGGCGGGCAACCTCGGGATCGTCACCGCCTATAACG
>JAGRMS010000365.1:0-131 GCA_020441135.1 Pseudooceanicola sp. | reverse complement strand
GACCCAGGGCGAGGCGGGGATGGAGTTGAGCCTGTTCTCGCGCGATACCATCGCCCTGGCCGCGGGCATCGCCCTGTCGCACGCCACCTTCGACGCCGCCGTCTTCCTGGGTGTCTGCGACAAGATCGTGC
>JAGRMS010000364.1 GCA_020441135.1 Pseudooceanicola sp. | reverse complement strand
CTGCTGAACGCGCTGCTGAACACCGCCTCGGGCGCCACTTGGGTGTCGCTGCACCACGGCGGCGGGGTCGGCATGGGCTTCAGCCAGCACGCCGGGGTGGTGATCCTGGCCGACGGCACGCCCGAGGCGGCGAAGCGGCTGGAACGGGTGCTGTGGAACGACCCGGCCTCGGGCGTCTGGAGGCACGCGGACGCGGGGTATGAGAGTGCGATCCAGTGCGCGAAGGATCATGGGCTGCGGTTGCCGGGGATACTCGGGAATTGAGTTCTTTGAGGGAGCCCGGGGGCTCTGCCCCCGGACCCCCGGGATATTTTCAGCAAGAAGAAGAGCAAGAGGGCGGTTTGCGCCAGCACGCGCTTCGGCTGGGGCGATGGTGCGTTACGTCAACAGATCAAAGCTCTTCGCCAGAGGCAGGGCCCGCACCCGCTTGCCCGTCAGGTCGAACAGCGCATTGGCGAGCGCGGGCATCGCGGGCGGGGTGCCCGGTTCGCCGACGCCGCCCAGGTGGCGGTTCGCCGTCAGGATGCGCACCTCGGTCCGGGGCGCGTTGTGGATGCGCAGGGCGTCGTAGTCGGGGAAGTTCAGCTGGTCGGCGGCCCCGGCGGTGAAGGTGATCTCGCCGAAGGCGGCGGCGGAGAGGCCGTAGACCATGCCGCCGGTCATCTGCGCCTCGACGTTGCCGGGGTCGAGCACGATGCCCGGGTCGCAGGCGATCCAGGCCTTCGCGATGCGGATGCCGCTGCCGGTGTCCTGCACCTCGATCACCGTCGCCACCGGCGTGCCGAAGCTGTAGCAGAAGCCGACGCCGCGCCCGGTGCCTTCGGGGGTCTTGCCGGTCCAGCCCGACATCTCGCGTACCGCGTTCAGGCAGGCGGCGGAGGGGGCGTGTTCGTCCTTCATCAGCTGGTAGCGGAAGTCGAGCGGGTCGGCCGCGGCGGCATGGGCCATCTCGTCGAGAAAGCTGTCATACATGAAGGCGGTGATGGAGGAGCCGACCGAGCGCCAGAAGCCGACCGGCAGGTCGACGGTGGCGATATGGCCGCGGATGCGGTGGTTGGGGATGGCATAGGGCTGGTCGAAGGCCCCTTCGACAAGGCCCTTGTCCGGTCCGCCGGCCTCGATCCCCATCATCCGGACGCCGCCCTGGCGCAGGCAGGACTGCGCGGCGATCTGCCCGTCGAGCAGCACGGCGCGCCCGTCCATCACCGCGCCGCGGAAGCGGCCCATGCCGCCGGGGCGGTAGAAGTCGTGGGTCATGTCCTCTTCGCGCGACCAGGTAAGCTGGACGGGGGTGTCGGGCATCGCCTTCGCGACGCGGGCGGCGTAGACGGAATAGTCGTATTCGCCGCGCCGGCCAAAACCGCCGCCCATGAAGGTGGTGTGGACGGTGACGGCCTCCGGTTCCAGCCCCACCGCCTCGGCGCAGCGTTTCTGGTGCAGGATCGGGGCCTGGTTGCCGGACCAGAGCACCAGCGCGTCGCCCGTGTAGAGCGCGGTGGCGTTCTGCGGCTCCATCGTGGCATGGGCAAGGTAGGGGACGGCGTATTCGGCCTCGATCAGGGTCGCGCCCTCGGGCGTCGTGGCGGCATCGCCGTCGTCGCGCAGGGTCGAGTTCGCCTCGGTCTCGAACGCCGCGCGGATGTTGGCGAAGATCGCGTCCTGGGTGTCGGGGTGCGGGCTCGCCTCCCAGTCGATCTGCACGGCATCGGCGGCCTGCTGGGCCAGCCAGGTGTTCGTCGCGATGACGGCGATGCCGGTGGTCAGGTTCACCACGCGCAGGACGCCGGGCATCTTCAGCGCCTCGGTGTCGTCGAAGCCCTTCATCGCGCCGCCGAGATGCGGGTTGATGCGCAGGGCGGCGAAAACCATCCCCGGAATGCGGGTGTCGATCCCGAACCGCGCGGTGCCGGTGGATTTCGCGACCATGTCGGTGCGCGGCATGGTGCGGCCGAGGTATTTCCACTCGGTCGCCGGGCGCAGCTCGACGCTGGGCGGCGTGAGGTCGGCGGCACTCGGGGCGAGCTCGACGTAGGTCAGCGTTCGCCCGTCAGGAGCCATGACGGCCCCGTTCTCGGTGCGCAGGTCGGCGGCCTTCAGACCCCACCGCTTCGCGGCCGCCAGCTTCAGCGTCTCGCGCGCCGTCGCGCCGGCATGGCGCATCTTCTCGAACCCGTCGGCCGTGGCAGAGCTGCCGCCGGTGATCTGCGTCTGAAGCGCCTTGCCAAGGTAGCCGGCCACGTCGCCGATGCGTTCGGCCAGCGCCGATTTGTTGTATTCCGGGAAGGGCAGGATGCCGCCGAACATCGCGTGATTGTAGTAAGCCTGGCCCGGCGGCCCGTGAATGACGCGGATGTCCTCCCACGCGACGTCCAGTTCCTCGGCCACCAGCGCGGCAAGCGTGGTGTGGCTGCCCTGGCCCATCTCGGCGCGCGGCGCGATGATCGTGACGCCCTGCGCGTCGATCAGGACATAGGGGTTCAGGGCGGTTTCGCCCTCGGCGGGCGTCAGCGGGTTGGCCATGCTCTTGGTGGCATACCAGACGCCAAAGGCGACGCCCCCGGCGATGGCGGCAGAGCCGACGAGGAAGGTGCGGCGGGCGATCGTTCCGATGCGGGACATGGGGTCAGACCTTCATGGATTGGGCGGCGGCGTGGACGGCGGCGCGAATGCGGGGGTAGGTGCCGCAGCGGCAGAGGTTGCCTTGCATCGCCGCGTCGATCTGGTCGTCGGTCGGGTCGGGCGTTTCGGCCAGCAGGGCGGCGGCCTGCATGATCTGCCCCGATTGGCAGTAGCCGCATTGCGCGACCTGGTGGTCGATCCAGGCCTGCTGGATCGCGGCCAGGTTGTCCGGCGTGCCGATCCCTTCGATGGTCGTCACCGCCCCGTCGACATCGGACAGCGCCACCTGGCAGCTGCGCACGGCAACACCGTCGATCTGCACCGTGCAGGCGCCGCAGGCGGCGACACCGCAGCCGAATTTCGTGCCGGTCAAGTTCAGCGCATCGCGCAGCACCCAGAGAAGCGGCACCTCGCCGGGCAGGTCTATCTGGTGGGGGATGCCGTTGACGGTCAGGGGGAAGGGCATGGAGGTCTCCTCGGCTGCTTCCTGACAAAATAGTCTCAAAATGTCAGCGTGTCAATTGACAGAATGCGCTGCCGGTGTCAGATTGTCCGCCATGAATATGCCCATCGACGATCCGCGACAGGAGGCGATCCTTGGCGCTGCCTGGCAGTGCTTTGCGGCCTATGGGTTCCGCAAGACCACGATGGACGACATAGCGCGCGGGGCAGGCATGTCGCGCCCGGCGCTCTACCAGCATTACCGCAGCAAGGAAGACATCTTCCGCCGCCTTGCGCAGCTGTTCTACGACGAGGCCGCCGCGGGATTGGCACGCGCCTTGTCCGGTTCCGGCGACCCGCCTGCCGCGCTCCAGGCCGCGTTCCTCGCCCAGGGGGGGCGAATCGCCGAGGCGATGCTGGGCTCGCCCCACGGGATGGAACTGCTCGACACCTCGAAGGCGACGGCGGGCGATATCGCCGAGACGGGCGAGGCGCGCTTGCGGTTGATCTATGCGGACTGGCTGGAGACAGGGCGCGCGGAGGGTCGTCTGACCTTCGAGGGGGATGCCGGGGCGCTCGCCTCGACGATTACGCGGGCGCTGAAAGGGATGAAATCCGACTGTATCGACTTCGATACCTACAAGGCGAGCCTCGCGCAGCTGGCGCGCGTGATGGGGCGGGGACTCTCCGCCGGTTAGGATGCCATTTGGCAAACTGTATTTGCTTGTTATTATCTACACGCGTAAGTTGACTTTCGACAGGGAGCGACTCATCATCCAATTCGACAAGCTTGCGAAGAGGCGCGCGACGAAGCACATCCGCCGCGTTTGATGCCCGGGATACGTGGCACCAAGTTCCATTCCGGGAAATTGAGCGCCAGGTCGATTGGCATCGAATCGTCCGGCTTCCGCAAGGGTGGGGGGCAGATGGACTGGATTGCGAACGACGGCGGGTTCCGTAAACCCTCGGGGCAGTTTCAAATGGATGCGGGCAGAAGCTGAGGCCGCGGGAATGGACTCGGCAGATCGCGGCGATTTCGATCAGGGCGTGAACGCCGGTGCCTCAGTCGTCCGGTTTCGCGGGTTTCTTCGACTGGCGGCTGGCCTGCTGATTGCGGGATCGGCCATGGTTCTGGTGTTCGGCTGGCTGCTCGGGATCGAGACCTTTGTCCGTGTTCGCGCGGATTATCCCGCGATGGTGCCGGAAACGGCGCTGGTCCTGATGCTGGGCGGGATCGGGCTGGCGCTGACAAAGATCCCGGCCCCCCGTGTCTCGGCGCGTTCGGCCGGGCTGCTTATCGTCGTCGTGACCGCCAGCGCCCTGGTGGCGCCCGTCAACAGCGAAATGTTCGGCAAGCCGGACGGCTTTTCCATCGCAACGTCCATATGTTCCCTGCTGGGCGCGCTGGCGCTGCTGCTATGGGATACCAATGACCGGGCCGGACTGCGGAACCTGCGGATCATGGCCGAATCCGCGGGGCTGCTTCTGGCCTCGGTTTGCGCGATCGGCTATCTGTTGAACGCCGAGGCACTCTTCGCCCATTCCCTGTTCACCCGGATGTCGTTGCTGACGACGATCGGCTTTCTGCTGTTTTTTGTTGCGCTTCTGCTGCGCGATCCCCACCAGGGCTGGATTCAGGTTCTGCTGGCCCCGGAATCCGGCAGTCGCCTGCTGCGCCGCCTGCTGCCATTCATGGTCTTTATTCCGCTGCTGTTTTTCGCCTTTGTCGAGCATAGCGTGGGGCTGGGACGAGACGATGAATTCCGCGTGGCGATCTTGACCTTTTCGATTTCCGTTTCCGTTGCAATGAGCGCGATTTTCTTCACCTATCTCACCAATCAATCCGAACGCCGCGCCCAACACGCGCGCATGGTCCTGCTGGACAGCGAACGGGCCCGGCAGGCCGCCGAACTGGCGCTAAGCCGTTCCCAGCGGATCGAGGCGATGGGCAAGCTGGTGGGCGGGGTGGCGCATGACTTCAACAACTCGCTGACGGTCATTGTTGGCAACCTCGAGCTGCTGGCCGAAGACCCGGACCCCGAGGCGCGCGAGTCCTATGTGAAGGACGCCATCACGGCGTCGAGCCAGGCGGCGCACCTGACCCGCCAGTTGCTGGCCTATGGCCGCAAGTCGCGGCTCGAGGCGCTGCCCAACAGCATCGACGACCTGTGCGAGACGACGCTGGCGATGTTCCGGCGCATCTGCCCGTCGAATATCGACATCCACACCGACCTGAACGCGGGCCGGGTGGTGGTGCTCCTGGACAGCGCGAACTTCCAGCAGGCGCTGCTGAACGTGCTGATCAACGCGCGCGATGCGATGGAGGAGGAGCCGGGCGAGATCTTCGTCTCGACCCGGGCGACCTATCTCGCGGCGCCGACCCTGTCGGGCTATTCGGACGATGGTCGCCTGAATCCGGGGAACTACGTCAAGCTGGCGGTGCGCGACACCGGCCACGGCATGGACCGCGCGACGATGGAGCAGGCGACGGAACCCTTCTTCACCACCAAGGAGGTGGGCGAGGGCACCGGCCTCGGCCTGTCCGCGGTGGCGGGGTTCTGCCGCCAGTCCGGTGGCGGCCTGCGCCTGGAAAGCGAACCGGGAGTCGGCACGACCGTGATGATGGCCTTCCCGCAATCGTCCAGGCTGGCGGCAGGCGGGCGGCTGCCGCATGTCGAGGAGGACGGGCCGGTCTCGGCCTCGCGGATCCTGATCGTGGACGACGAACCCGGCATCACCCGCGTGATGGCGCGCCAGCTGCAACTGGACGGCCATGTCGTGCGTGTTGCGCAGGACGCCGAACAGGCGCTGTCGATCCTCGAGGTGGAACCGCTGCCCGATCTCATCATCACCGACCTGATGATGCCGGGTCCGATCCAGGGCAACCGCCTGTCCGAGATAATCCACGACCGCTATCCGGGGGCGAAGGTGCTGCTGATGTCGGGCTATGAATCCGAGAGGCGGCGCAACAAGCTGGCGGAAACACAGGCCATCGCCTTCCTTCAGAAACCCATCGACCGGGCGACCCTGCGTGTCGCGGTCGGGCGGGCGCTGGCGGAAAAATGATCGGCCTGCCCGCCGGCCCGATGACGGGCTGCACAATCCCGCATCATCTGCGCTGAATATCCGGGCGTTCCAGCGCCGCGCGGCTTTCCTTTGCAATCAAGCAACGCCAAGGTGGCCGGCAGGAAACCGGGGAAAGCCGCATGTCGATCAAGGCCAGCATCTATCACCTGACGCACTACCGCTATGACCGCCCGGTGGTGCTTGGCCCCCAGGTGATCCGCCTGCGCCCCGCGCCGCACAGCCGGACGCGCGTGATCTCGCATTCGCTGAAGGTCGCGCCGGACGGTCATTTCGTGAACCACCAGCAGGATCCCTTCGGCAACTGGATGGCGCGCTTCGTCTTCCCCGAGCCGGTGCGCGAGTTCAAGATCGAGGTCGACCTGGTGGCCGACATGACGGTCTACAACCCCTTCGACTTCTTCGTCGAGGA
>JAGRMS010000363.1:494-8224 GCA_020441135.1 Pseudooceanicola sp. | reverse complement strand
CCACATGGACCTGAACGTGCTGGAAGAGTCCAGGCGCTTCCCGAGGGGGGAGTGATGCGCAGGGCGGTCTTGCCTGTAGGGGGCGTCGCCATTGTCGCTCGGACCAATGGCGCAACAATGGCGACCCCCGTCGCCCCTTGGGCGACTCCCCCGGGATATTTCCGGCAAGAGGAAAAGCAGCCCCCATCTTCCATTTGCTCCAAATATCCTCGCCGAAGGCCACGCGCCGCAGGCGCGTCCGGGAACCCCGCCACATGCGCTGAGGCGGATTGGTCCGTAGGGCGCGGCTCGCCCCGCCGGCCCTCGGGAGGCATGACATGCTGACGATCTACGGCCGCCGCAATTCGTCGAACGTCCAGCTGGTGATGTGGGCGGTCCACGAGCTGGGCCTGCCGCACGAGCGGATCGACTACGGCTTCGGCCATGCCTCGCCGCTGTCGCCGGAGTTCCTGGCGATGAACCCGATGGGCAAGGTGCCGGTGCTGCGGGACGGCGACGTGACGCTGTTCGAGGCGGCGGCGATCCTGCGCTATCTCGGCGCGGCCTATGGGGACGAGGCGTTCTGGCCGCGGGACGCGCGGGTGCGGGGGCCGCTCGACACCTGGGCGGAGTGGGGCAAGAACAGCTTCACCGAGGTGGTGCTGCGGATCTTCTACCATTCGGTGCGCCTGCCGCCCGACCAGCGTGACCCGGCCTACCTGGCGGAGGCGATCGCGGCGCTGGGGCCGCTGGCGGCGATCCTCGACAAGCGGCTGGCGGGGCGGGAATACCTGGGCGAGTCGTTTTCCTTCGCGGATATTGCCGTGGGGCATATCCTGCACCGCTATTTCACGCTCGACTGGCCGCGCCCGGACCTGCCCGCGCTGGCCGCCTATTACGCGCGCCTTCAGACACGGGCCGCCTATCGCGACCACGCGATGGTCAATTACGAGGCGCTGCGGGGGTATACCTGATGGAGGCGGATTTCGTCATCGTCGGGGCGGGCTCGGCGGGCTGCGCGATGGCCTACCGGCTGGCCGAATCCGGGGCCTCGGTCATCGTGATCGAGCATGGCGGGACCGACGCGGGGCCGTTCATCCAGATGCCGGCGGCGCTGAGCTATCCGATGAACATGGCGATGTATGACTGGGGTTATTCCTCGGAACCCGAACCGCATCTGAACAACCGCCGTCTCGCCACGCCCCGGGGCAAGGTGATCGGCGGGTCGTCCAGCATCAACGGCATGGTCTATGTGCGCGGCCATGCGCTGGACTTCGACCACTGGGCCGAGACGGGGGCCGAGGGCTGGGGCTATGCCGACGTGCTGCCCTATTTCCGGCGGATGGAGCACTGGCACGACGGCGGGCATGGCGGCGATCCCGAATGGCGGGGCAGCGACGGGCCGCTGCATGTGACGCGGGGCCCGCGCACCAACCCGCTGTTCGCGGCCTTCGTCGAGGCCGGGCGGCAGGCGGGCTACCCGGTGACGGGGGATTACAACGGGCGCCAGCAGGAAGGCTTCGGCCCGATGGAGCAGACCGTCTGGCGCGGGCGGCGCTGGTCGGCGGCCAATGCCTATCTGCGGCCCGCTCTCAGGCGGCAGAACTGCACGCTGGTCAAGGGGTTTGCCGAGCGGATCGAGATCGCGGAGGGCCGCGCGACGGGGGTTATCCTGCGGGGCCGCGCGCCGATCCGGGCGCGGCGGCAGGTGGTCATCGCGGCCTCGTCGATCAACTCGCCGAAGCTGTTGATGCTGTCGGGGATCGGTCCGGCGGCGCATCTGCGCGAACATGGGATCGCGGTGGTCGCGGATCGTCCCGGCGTGGGCGGTAACCTGCAGGATCACCTCGAGATCTACATGCAGATGGCGGCGAGCCAGCCGATCACGCTCTACAAGCATTGGAACCTGATTTCCAAGGCGCTGATCGGGGCGCAGTGGCTGCTGACGGGCAAGGGGCTTGGCGCGTCGAACCAGTTCGAGAGCGCGGGGTTCATCCGCTCGGCTGCCGGGGTGCGCTACCCGGATATCCAGTTCCATTTCCTGCCGATCGCCGTGCGCTATGACGGCAAGGCGGCGGCAGAGGGGCACGGGTTCCAGGCCCATGTCGGCCCGATGCGGTCCGAAAGCCGGGGGCGGGTGTCGCTGCGCTCGGCCGATCCGGGCGAGGCGCCGGTGATCCGGTTCAACTACATGTCGCAGGAGAGCGATTGGCGCGACTTCCGCGCCTGCGTGCGGCTGACGCGCGAGATCTTCGGGCAGGAGGCCTTCCGGCCCTTCGTCCGCCACGAGATCCAGCCCGGCGCGGCGGTGCAGTCGGATGCCGAGATCGACGCCTTCATCGCGGAACACGCCGAGAGCGCCTATCACCCCTGCGGCACCTGCCGGATGGGGCGGGCCTCGGACCCGGACGCCGTGGTCGATCCGCAAGGCCGGGTGATCGGGGTGGAGGGGCTGACGGTGGCCGACAGTTCCGTCTTTCCAAGGATCACCAATGGCAACCTGAACGGGCCGTCGATCATGGTGGGCGAGAAGGTGGCGGATCACCTGCTGGGCCGCGCGCCGCTGGCGCCCTCCAATGACGAACCCTGGATCAACCCTGCGTGGGAAACGTCACAGCGTTAACCTTTGGTTCAACGTGTGATTGAAAGCTTAACGGCCCTTGCTTAGAGCAAGGGAATGTTAAGGATTTGTGCCGCTTTCGTTCTTGCCCTGCTGCCACTGGCGGTTGTGGCCGATCCCTCGGGGCGGATCGGGGTGGTGGATGCGGACACCTGGGACGTGGGGAGCACCCGCGTGCGCCTGTTCGGGATCGACGCGCCGGAGGTGAAGCAGACCTGCGCCGACCCGCGCGGGAAGGAATGGCCCTGCGGCGATTGGGCGACGGGGCAGGTGCGGGAACGCTATCAGGGGCAGGAGGCGGTCTGCGAGGCGGTGGATTCCGACCGCTACGGGCGCACCGTGGCGCGCTGCCGCGTCGAGGGGCAGGACGTGGCGCGGCAGATGGTGCAGGACGGCTGGGCGCTGGCCTTCCGTCGCTACTCGCTGGACTATGACCTGGACGAGAAGACCGCGCATGTCGCGGGCGTCGGCATCCACGGCGGCGGCATGATGCGCCCCGCCGCGTTCCGGGCGCAGCCGGTGCAGGCGGTGGGGGACTGCCCGATCAAGGGGAACATCTCGTCGAAGGGCGAGCGGATCTTTCACCTGCCAGGGCAGGAGCACTACGACCGCACGCGGATTTCGCCGGGCAAGGGCGAGCGCTGGTTCTGCTCGGAAAGTGAGGCGCGCGCGGCAGGGTGGCGGCGGGCGCGGCGGTAGGCGGGCAAGGATTTTCGAAAATCCTTTTCAAAATCTATCGAAAGATTTTGTTCCCGCCCGCCTCAGACGCTCAGCCGCTCGACCGCCCCCTGGTCCAGCGTGATCCCCAGTCCCGGGGCGTCGGGCATTTCGAGCCAGCCGTTGACCGGGGCCAGCGACGGCCCCGCGACGATGTTGTCGCGGGCGAGTTGCCACATGATCTGGTTGCCGTCGTCGAGGTTCGGGATCATCCGGGCGATCTGGTATTCCGCCGCGGTGGTGATGCCGGTGGTAAAGCTCGAATGGATGCAGATCGACAGGCCCGCCGCCTCGGCCACCGCCGCGGCCTTGAGCATGGCCTGGATGCCGCCGACCTCGCGCGGGCCGATGCAGATCATGTCGGCGGCGCGCTGGCGGCAGATCTCGTAGACGTCGAAGAGGGTGAAGGCGGCCTGGTCGGCGACGATGGGGATGCCGACCGAGCGGCGCACATGGGCCAGCGCGTCGATCGACCAGCTGGAGGTGGGCTGTTCGATGAAGTCGATGTCGAAGGGTTCGAACTTGCGGCACATGCGGATGGCGCGGTAGGGATCCCAGCCCTCGTTTGCGTCCAGCCGCAGGCGGGCGTTGCCGATCTCGGCCCGGACGGCGCGCACGATCTCGATATCCGCGTTCTCGTCCGTCCGGCCGACCTTGACGTAGATCACCCGCTCGCCCGCTGCCTTCGCGCGGGCGGCGTCGGCGGCGAGTTCCTCGACCGTGTCGCCTTGCAGGAATCAGAAGTAGCCGACCTTGCGGCGGAAGGCGCCGCCGAGCAGGTCGCAGACGGGGCGGCCGGCGATCTTGCCCTGGGCGTCCCAGATGGCGAAGTCGATTCCCGCGAGCATCTGGTTGGCGGCGCGCATGGTGTTCGCGCCGAAGGCCATGTAGCGGGTCTTGAGGATGCGGTCGCGCAGGGGGGCGGCGTCCCAGAGGCTTTCGCCGACCAGGCTGGAGGCGAGCGCCTCGAGTATCCGCACGCTGGCCTGCTGGTCGGGCGCGACGGTGCATTCGCCGAGGCCGACGGTGCCGTCCTCGCATTCGAGCTCGATCAGGTTGACCGAGAAGTCGCGGCGGATGCCTTGGGTCCAGTGATAGGGCACCTTGAGGGGCAGGGTGATCGGGCGGATGCGGAGCGCGGTGATTTTCATGGGGGTATTGAAGGCGCGCGCGGGGCGTCCTGCTGGCCGGAAAGCGACATGGGCGGCGCGCATTTGATCCGGGTCAAGGTCGCCGTGGGGGGCGGCGCTAGGGTGAGGGCCGGAAAAGGAGACTGCGATGTCGCAACACACACCCCATGAACTGCACGAGGAATTCCCGGAGAAGGCCGAGAAGATCCAGGAGATGAAGGGATCGAACCCGCATTTCGCGCGGCTGGCCGAGGAGTATCACGCCGTCAACCGCGCGGTGCATCGGGCCGAGACCAATGTCGAGCCGATGGAACAGCTGGCCGAGACCGAGCTGCGCAAGAAGCGGGCGCAGCTGAAGGACGAACTGGCGCGGATGCTGGCCTGAGCCTGCCGGCGGCGGATCACTCCGCCGCCACGCGGCCCCTTCGGCGGCGCAGCAGGGGCGAAAGCCAGATCAGCACGCAGACCACGCCCAGGACCGCCGCGATGGGGCGTTCGAAGAAGGTGAGCAGGTTGCCGTCGCCCTTGATCATCGAGGTCATGAAGGCGTCTTCCAGCAGCGGCCCCAGCACCAGCCCGAGGATGGCGGGGGCGATGGGAAAGCCGTTCTCTTCCATCAGGTAGGCGATCAGGCCGAGCACCAGCATGATGCCGATGCCGAAGACGGTGTTGTTGATGGCGAAGGTGCCGACCATGCAGAAGATCAGGATCACCGGCATCAGCACCATGCGGTGGATGCGCAGCAGTTGCTTGGAAGCCTTGATCGAGGCGAATCCGAGGGGGAGCAGCAGCAGGTTGGCGAGGAAGAAGGTGATGAAGATCGCGTAGATCAGCTGGGGTTGCTGGAGGAACACCGTGGGCCCCGGGTTCATGCCCTTGAGGTAGAGCACGCCGATCACGATGGCGGTGATCGAGTCGCCGGGGATGCCGAAGACCAGCGCGGGTACCCAGGTGCCGCCCAGGGCGGCGTTGTTGGAGGAACCGGCGTCGACCAGCCCCTCGACATGGCCGGTGCCGAACTTCTCGGGCTCTTTCGAGAACTTCTTGGAGACGGCGTAGGAAATCCAGGCGGCGATGTCCGAGCCTGCTCCGGGCAGGGCGCCGACCGCCGCGCCGATGACGGAGCCGCGGAACAGGTTCTTGCGGTATTTCGACAGCACCCCGCCAAGGCCGCGGAAGATGTTGCCGATGGCGGCCTGGGGCACCTCGGGGGGCGGGTTGACGGCGGTGACAGAACGCAGCACCTCGGCCAGCGCGAACATGCCGATCATCGCGGGGATGAAGCTGACGCCGCCCATCAGCTCGATCGAGCCGAAGGTGAAGCGGGCCTGGCCCGACATCGGGTCGAGGCCGATGGTGGCGATGAGCAGGCCGAGCAGCAGCGAGATGCCGCCCTTGGCCGGGTCGCCGCTGGAGATGAAGGCGGCGCAGGTGAGGCCGAGGCAGGCGAGCCAGAAGTATTCGTAGGAGGAGAAGTTCTTGGCGACCTGCGCCAGCATCGGCGCGGCAAAGACCAGCACCAGCGAGCCGAACAGCCCGCCGATCACGGCGGCGGCGAGGCTGGTGCCAAGGGCGAGTTCGGCCTTGCCCTTGCGGGTCAGGGCGAAGGCCTCGTCGGTATAGGCGGCGGAGGCCGGGGTGCCGGGGATGCGCAGCAGCGCCCCGGGAATGTCGCCGGCGAAGATCGCCATGGCGGTGGCGGTGACGATGGCGGCGAGCGCGGGGACGGGGGCCATGAAGAAGGTGACGGGCACCAGCAGGGCGGTGGCCATGGTGGCCGAGAGGCCGGGAATCGCGCCCATGAACAGGCCGAACATGCCCGACAGCACGATGACGGTCAGCACGTAGGGGTCGAAGACCAGCGGCAGGGCGATCAGGAAGGTGTCCATCTACCAGGCTACCCCTTGCAGCAGACCCCAGGGCAGGGGCACGCGCAGCACCTCGCCGAAGAAGTACATCATGCCGGCGACGCAGACGGCGGACACCACGATGGCCTGGAGCCAGTGCGCCGGGCCCCGCAGCCAGAGGATCAGGACCAGCAGGCCGGCAAAGCCCGCGAGGGGGAAGCCGATGGTGCCGGAGAAGAGAATGTAGGCGACCAGCACCGCGATGACGATGGCGAAGTTGCCGATGTGGCGGGGCGAGGCCATCCAGTCGAAGGACGCCGCCCAGGGGCCGCCCGCGCGCAGCCCGCGCACCACCAGCAAGAGGCCGAGGCCCGCCATGCAGGTGGCGATGGTGCGCGGGAAGAAGGCCGCGCCGTAATTCTGCCCGGGCATCTGGCGGAAGTCCTTGGTGAACCAGTAGACCGCCGCCGCAAGCAGCACGAAGACGGCGCCGGAAATCGCGTCGCTGACTTTCACTTCTTCCCCCACTTGAACGGAGTTGCGCCCCGGCCTTGGGCCGGGGCGCGCTGTTGGATCAGTTGGCGGTGAGGCCCGCGGCCTTCATCACCGTGCCCGAAGCCTCGTCGGCGGACTTCATGAACTCCAGCGCCTCGGCGCCCGGACGCCAGACCATGCCAAAGCCGCGGCCGGTCATGAACTCCTTGAACTCGGCGGAGTTGTAGGCCTTCTCCAGCGAGGCGATCAGCTTGGCCGAGACATCCTCGGGCATGCCCGCCGGGCCCGCCACCACGCGCCAGGCGCCGACGGTCCAGTCGGAGCCGGTGGCCTCTTTCAGGGTCGGCACGTCGGGGAAGATGCCCAGGCGCTCGGCCCCCATGGTGGCGAGCGGGCGCACCTCGCCCGCGTCGATCAGGGCGCGGCCCTCGGGCAGCGAGGCGGTGACGTAGTCGACGCCGCCGGCCACCATGTCCTGAAGCCCGGGTGCGGCGCCCTGCGAGGGAACCCAGGGGCTCTTGGACGGTTCGACGCCTTCCGACAGCAGCCAGCCGGCCGCGCCGAGGTGCCAGATGCCGCCCTGGCCGGTGCCCGAGGCCTTGAACTGGCCGTCGGCGCCGTCCTTGATCGCGGCGATCAGGTCGGCGGCGGTCTGGTAGGGCGAATCCTTCTTCACCATGATCCCGCCGGGGTCGATGTTGACCTGGCCGAGCACGGTGTAGTTCTCGTAGGTGAGATCGGTGAGGCCGGCCCAGTGCATCATCGAGATTTCGACGGTGACCATGCCGATGGTGTAGCCGTCCGCCGGGGCGGTGGCGATGGCCGAGTGGCCGACCACGCCCGAGCCGCCGGTGCGGTTCACCACGTTGACCGGCTGGCCGAGGTCGGCCTCGAGCAGCGAGCCGAGGATGCGGCCCACGGCATCGGTGCCGCCGCCCGCGC
>JAGRMS010000363.1:0-484 GCA_020441135.1 Pseudooceanicola sp. | reverse complement strand
CGATGAAGGTGATCGGCCGGTCGGGGTATTCCGCCATGGCCGGGGCGGCCCAGGTCAGGGCGGTGGTGGCCGCCAGGGCCAGGCCGAGGGTCTTGAGGGTGGTGCGTCTGTGCATGAATATGTCCTCCCGAGTAATTCACGTCCGTCCGGGGGCGGATGCCGCGCCGCCTCCTCGCGGCGTGCCCATGGCTGGGCACGGAATCCCCTCCCGTCAACTGGCATACTTGTATATCGCGCGACGGGGGGCAACGCTTTATTGCGAGCGCTACCGGAAAGCGGCGGCGTGCCGCGGGGGGCATCGAGCCCCCCTTGGCCCGGTCGCCGCCTTGCGGCTCCAGCGTGTTCTCGGGCGGGAGGCGAGGGGGCGGGGGTAGAATTGAGTATTTGTGAAGAAAAGAAGCAGATGGGCGCTCCTGATTTCTCTTCTTTCCAAATATCTCCGGGGGAGTCGCCCGGAACGGGCGGCGGGGGCAGCGCCCCCCCT
>JAGRMS010000362.1 GCA_020441135.1 Pseudooceanicola sp. | reverse complement strand
GCAGCCAGATGATGCGCGAGATCGCGACGCCGACGATGCTGCACGACGGCTCGGGCTGGGGGGCGCTGGCGGGAATGACGGCGGCGGTGATGGCGGAAGCCGGGTTCACCGGCGCCCCGGCGGTGACGGTCGAGGCGGTGGAGGCGGCGGCGTTCTGGCAGGATCTGGGACAGGACTGGCAGGTGCTGAAGCAATATATCAAGCCCTATCCGACCTGTCGGTGGGCCCATGCCGCGGTGGATGCGGCGCGGGAGCTGTGCGAGGCGCACGGGCTGACGGCGGATGACGTGGTCGAGGTGCGGATCCGCAGTTTCGACTATGCGCTGGAGCTTTGGCCGGGGATGCCGGACACGACCTCGAAGGCGCAATATGCGCTGCCGTTTCCGGTGGCGGTGATGATCGTACACGGGCGGATCGGGTTGGAACATGTCTCGGGCGCAGGCCTGTCGGATGGGGAGGTGGCGCGGCTGGTCGCGCGCACGAAGCTGATCCGCGCGCCGCATTTGCAGGCGCGCTATCCCGAAGGGCGCTGGGCCGAGGTCGAGCTGGTGCTGGGCGACGGGCGGGTTGTCGGTTCGGGCGAGGTACATGCGCGGGGCGGGCCGGAGCGGCCGTTCAGCGAGAGCGATATTGTCGGGAAATACATGGAGTTCGCGGCACCCGTGCTGGGGCTGATGCGGGCAGCGGGCCTGCGGGACGCGGTGTTGGGGCTGGCGGAAGGCAAGCCGTTCTCGGAGGTGGCGCGGTTTCTCTACGATCCGGTTTGAAGGGGCCTGCGCGCCATCCCAGGCGCCGACACCGCCCGGCGGCTGATGACGCAAGCCGCCGCGCGGTGCCCGACCGCGGGTGGGCGCAGTGACGCTTTTTGTCGGCGATTTATGGTGCCAAGCCCTCGAACGCCTGTGCCCGCGGCGGCGATGCAACAGCGCCCGCCCCGGGGGGCGGTTTGACCGTCCTACCCGAAGGCCGGCATGACCTCGTCGATGAAGCGCGACAGCGACGCGCGCTTGCGCTCGTGACTCATGCCGCTGTCGATCCAGAGGGAGAATTCGTCATAGCCGAGGTCTTCGTAGGCCCTGATGCGGTCGATGACCTGGCGGGCGGTGCCGACGGTGAGGTCACGGAGGAGGTTTTCCTGTGAATACATCGGATTGGCGGCGATTTCAGCCTCGGTCAGCGTCTCGATCAGGCCCTGGCGGACCGGGCGCTTGTTCTGGAACCAGGCGCCGAAATAGGCGTAGTAGCGTGACAGTTCGCGCGCCGCTTGCCGGAGGTCATCCTCGTCCGAGGCGACGTAGGCGTGGTGCAGCAGCATGATCTTCGGGCGCTTCACGCCTTCGCAGGCGGCGGTGAAGCGGGCCATCAGGGTTTCGATCTCACCCATGCCCATCCAGAGTGGTGTCACCTGGATGTTGAAGCCGTTCCGCACGCCGAATTCGTGGCTGTTGGGGTCGCGGGCGGCGATCCAGATCGGCGGGCCGCCGGGTTGCACGGGGCGGGGGCAGCTGGTGGTCGCGGGGAAGCTGTAGAACTCGCCCGAATGGGCGCAGTCCCCGGCCCAGAGCGGGCGGAGCAGCGGCGCGGTTTCGCGCATTCTCTGCCCGGCCTGCCACGCGTCCAATCCCGGCATCAGGCGCTCGTATTCGTAAGAGTAGGCCCCGCGCGCGATGCCGAGCTCGATCCGTCCTCCGGTCATCAGGTCGGCGGCGGCGGCCTCGCCCGCCAGCTTGATCGGATGCCAGAAGGGCGCGATCACGGTGCCGGTGCCGAGGCGGACGTGTTTCGTGTGATGCGCGATGTCCACCAGCGACAGGAAGGGGTTGGGGGCAATGGTGAAGTCCATGCCGTGATGCTCGCCCGTCCAGATGGCGCGCATTCCGCCTTCGTCGGCCATGCGGCAGAGCGACAGGAATTCCTCGTAGAGCCGGTCCTGCGGATCGTCGGGGGTCAGGCGCTCCATATGGGCAAACAGCGAGAAGTCCATCTCAGGGCCTTTCGTGGATGTCGCCCGTCTCGGTATCGCCGAGATAGAGCGTGAAGTCGCGGCTGGCGGCCTCGGTGGCGAAGCGTGCCAGCATGGTGGCGGTTGAGAGGTCGGTGTATTTCTGTGCGGCGAGCGTCGTGGTGGGCACGGCCTCCAGCCCCGCCGGGACGGGGCCGGTGCAGGAGCCAAGTAGCCAGGCGAAATGGGTGTTTGTGCGGGCGTCGTTGTAGACGGAATAGACCTGTCCGAGGTGGGCGTGCAGGCCCCGGGCGGCCAGCGCGGCGGAAAGGCTGGCGCGCAGCCCCCTGCGCTCGGTGAGCTGGACATGGGGCAGGCGGTAGCCGGTGGGTGTGGGTTCCAGCAGGACATGGGCCCCGTGCTCCACGATGGCGCCGCAGATGTTGATACGGCCGGGGTCGCGGGCGGCCTGTTCCAGGCCCAGCGAGAAATAGCGCCCCGAGAGGTAGCCGAGTCCGGGGCGGTCGTCGTGGGTGAAGGAATCGACCTCGCCCAACAGCAGCAGGTGGTCGCCGGCCTCGACCCGCGTGTGGGTGCGGCAGGAGAAATGCGCGATGGCGCCGCCGATCAGGGGGATCCCGTGGGCGTCCGGCGTCCAGCGCGTCGTGGCGAAGCGGTCGCCCTTGAAGCTGGCGAAGGTGGTGGAGACATCTTCCTGCCCTTCGGCGAGGATCGAGACGGCGAAGCGGTCGCAGGTGGCGAAGGTGTCGAAGGACGATAGCGTGCGGGAGGGACAGACCGACAGCAGGGGCGGGTCGAGCGAGACGGAGGAGAAGGAATTGGCGGTGAAGCCGACGGGCGTGCCGGAGGCGTCGCGGGTGGTTACGACGGTCACTCCGGTCATGAAGCGCCCGAAGGCGCTGCGGAGCGCGCGCAGGTCGGTCACGGCAGGCAGTCCGCCGCAAGGTCGAGCAGGGCGGCGTTGACGGTCTCGGCATGGGTCATCGGCAGCATGTGCGCCGCGCCGGGGACGATCACCGCCTGGCCCTGTGGCGCGAGGTCGGCCATGGCGCGGGACATCGCGGGGGTGGAGTTCGGCTCGGCCTCGCCGGTCATGAACAGGGCGGGGACGGCCAGCGCCTTGAGGCTGGCGGAGGAGGGGCCGTCCGAGCGGGCGAAGACGCCGTAGGCGATGCGATAGCCTTCGGGGTCGTTGGCGCGCAGCCAGGACTCGCAGGCGGCGCGTTCCGGGCTGGGGCTGTCGCCGAACCAGCGGTGCAGCGTCGGGCCGGGGTCGCCGACAGATTGGCCGTCAAGCCGGTCGGCGCGGGCCTTGACGGCGGCGCGGGCGCTATCGGAGCGGCGGAACACCGAATTCAGCGCGGCGAGACCATCGACGCGGTCGGGGTAGCGCCCGGCAAGGTCGAGGGCGATCAGCGCGCCCATCGAGTGACCGACGACGAGGCCCGGCTCTTCCAGCAGTTGCGCCACGGCGTCAGTGAAGGCGCCGAGGCGTTCGGCTGTTGGGGCGGGGCTTTGCCCGTGGCCGGGCAGGTCGGGGGCGACGACGCGGTAGCGGGGCGCGAGCGCGTCGATCTGGGCGTTCCAGGCCTCGGCGCGCAGGCCGACGCCGTGCAGCAGCAGCACCAGCGGGCCGTCGCCCGCGGTGATCGCCGCGAGGCCGTTCAGGTCAGACCGCGGCCGGGTTGTCCAGGTCATGCCCGAGATCCTTCAAGTCCTGATAGCGGTCGCCGATGCGGTGATGCGGGCGGCCCGAGGTAGCGGCGCCAAGCGCCACGACGATTTCATCCGCGCGGGGGGCGTCGGGGATCGCGAACTGGATGGTGAGATAGTGCGAGCGGCGGCCGGCGTCGTTCTTGTCCATCAGCGGGATCAGGATCGGCGCATTGGCCGGGCCGCGGGTGTTGGTGAAGGCGAGGTAGGATTTCGCCTGCACCGCCTGCCGGTAGTGGTTGCCGAAGCGCAGGGTGTGGATCAGGCCCGAGGCGTGCTCGACCTCGCCGTCGAGACCAACCACGGCGGCCTTGCCGTAGGCTTCGATGGCCTCGCCGCCGCCTGCCAGGGCGAGGATGCGCTGTGTCAGGAGTTCACCGAGGACCGGGCCATAGGCCATGATCTCGGGCTTCAGATCCTCGACATAGCGCCCGGCCCAGGGGTTCCTGACCACGGCGGCCACGGCGCACATCCGCCAGGGCGGCGAGGCGGGGCGAAAGCCTTCGATCAGAACCTCTTCGTCATAGGCGACGATCTTGCGGATCTCGGGCTGCATCCTGACCTTTCCCCGGGGGCGGATGGGCCCCTGTAGCGCGTGGTTTACAGGCTGGCGCGGGCGAGTGCAAACCGGTGCTAGCCCGTGGCGCCGTTGTGATGCACCGTCCCGAGCCCCGACAGGTCGTAGCCGCCCAGTTCAGCGGCGCGGGCGGCGCAGGCGGGGGAGGCGAGGAAGCGCATCAGCTTCTGCATCGGCGGATCGAACCAGGCGCGGCGCCAGATGGCGAGGTCGAAGCGTTCCTCGACCAGCGGGACGAAGCCGAGACCGTAGAGGCCGGACAGCGCGCCGAGGCCAAAGCCGACTTCGGCCTTGCCGTCGTGCAGCGCGATGGCGAGTTCCTCTTCGGTGCGGGCGCGGGTGGCGGCGGCGTGGATGTCGTCGCGTGTCAGGCCCGCCTCGACCAGCCGGGCGTCGAATTCGCGTAAGCTGGCGGCGCTGTCCTGGCGGAGCATGACGCGGCGGCCCTTGAGGTCGGCGAACGTGCGGATGCCGGACAGGCCGGGGGCCAGCAGCAGGCCGCGCTGGCGTCTGGCGATTTCGACCAGCACAATGGGGGCCTCGTGGACCGCGCCCAGCAGGGCGGCGCGGTTCCAGCCGTCGACCTCGCGGATATGCAGCCCGGCGGCCAGGGCGCTGCGGGTGGCAAGTTTGGTCAGCCCGTCGTAGGAGCCGTCGTAGAAGCTGGCGAGGCCGGAACGACTTTCGCGCAGGGCCCAGTCGAGCAGGGGGTCGTGACTGCCCGCAACGATGGGGGGCAGGGGTTGTTCGGCCACCTGCGGGCCGGAGCGCGAAGCGTTGAGCCAGGCGGTGATCTCGGCCCGGGGGAAGAGCAGCTTGCCGACGGCCCGCACGCAGGGCACCTCGCCGCCCGAGGCGAGGTCGTAGACCTTGCGCTCGCCGATCCTCAGTAGGTCGGCGAGTTCGCGGGTGGTGAGGTAATCGGACACTTAATCCAGCCGCACCGCGTCGGAGGTGGTGCGCTCGGCCGCCGAGAAACCGGCATAGGGCATTCCGAAGTTGGCCGCGACGGCGATCAGGGCTATGGCGGCGAAGGCGGCGAGCATTGTCTTCATTCGGTTCCTCCGGCGGTCGCGTGGCGCAGCCAGGCGATCAGGTCGGCGCGGTCGTCCTTGTCGGTGATCCGCTGCATCGGCATCTTGGTGCCGGGGATGTAGTGGTCGGGGCCGAGATCGAACAGCGCGTCGATGGTGGTGTCATCCCAGACGATCTGCGATCCGTCAAGGATTTCGGAGTAGCGGTAGTCGGGGACGGTGCCGGCGCGGCGCCCGAACAGGCCGTGCAGCGATGGCCCGGCGCGGCGCTGGCTGCCGGGGGTGACGCTGTGGCAGATCGAGCATTTGCGGGCGAACTGGCGTTCGCCGTTGTCCATGCTGTCGGGGTCTTGCAGGAAACTCGGCTCTTCGCCCGCCATGCGGTCGCCGTTCAGTGCGGTGACGGGCCAGCTGTAAAGCGCCTCGTCCAGCCCGCCCGCGTGGATGTTCCGGCCGTCGGCGCTGAAGGCGAGCGCCCAGACGGGACCGCGCAGGGTGGCGCGGAAGTCGGCGGCGATTTCCCATCTTTCGGTGTCGATCAGCATGATGTAGCCCTCGCCGTCGCCAACGGCGAGCCGGGTGCCATCGGGGCTGAGCGCCAGCGCGAGGATCGGGCGGCGGTCGAGGGTGAAGTCGGCGATCTCGGTCCCCGTTTCGGGATCGACGATGCGGGTAACGCCATCGACCGCGCCGTAGGCGAGCCAGCCCTGGGGAGAGAGCACGAGTTCGTTGATGCCGAACCCGTGGCGGACGATCTGGCGGAGTTCGGTGGCGCTGGCGGTGTCCCAGAGGCGGACGGTGCCGTCGACCGAGGCCGAGAACAGGCGCGCACCGTCGAAGGCGAGCGCGTTGACGCCCTGGTCGTGGCCTTTCAAAAGCGTGCCGGGCGTGCCGTCGAGCGGCCAGAGGCCGATGGTGCCGTCCCAGCTGGCCGAGGCGACCGTGTCGCCGTCGGGTGCGACGGCGAGGGCCATGACCTTGCCCTGATGCTCGCCCAGGACCGCGCCGCCGGGCCAGCGGCGGAGGGTGAAATCGTCACCTGCCGACACCAGCCCGCCGTCGGGCAGGAATGCGACCGCATTGACCGCCGCCGCGTGACCGTCGAGCCAGCGAGGTGCAGCGCCGTCCCACAGCCCTACGGCGTTGTCGAAGCTGGCGGTGGCGATCTGCCCCGAGGGGGCGACGGCGATGCCCATGATCGGGCCGCCGTGGCCTTTCAGCGTGAAGAACTCCTGCGCAGGCGCGGGGCTGGCCAGCAGCAGCGCCAGAACAAGCGCCCGCATCACTCGGCGGGGTGCGCCGATGCCGGGGGTGTGCCGTCGCGCGCCTGGACTTCCTCGACCCAGAGGTTGTGGTGTTCGCGCGCCCATTGCAGCTCGACCTCGCCGGTTCCCATGGCATCGAACGCGCCCTCCATCCCGATCGTTCCCAGGTAGATGTGGGCCAGGATGATGGCGATGAAGACGAAGGCGACGATGGCGTGCCAGAGCTGGGCGTATTGCATCTCTTCATGTGGGGCCATCTGCTCGGGCAGGGGGGCGTAGCCAAAGAGCTCGGGCAGGCCAAGGCCGTTGATGTGGCGGAAGGTGTCGGCGAACATCGGCATTTCGAAGGGGAAGAGCAGCGAGAGGCCCGAGGCCGAGATCGACACGCCCAGCACGACGCAGGCCCAGAAGATGATCTTCTGACCGGCGTTGAATTTCTTCGCGGGCGGGTGCGAGTGCTTGGAGAACAGCCCCCCGCCCTTGGCCAGCCAGACGAGGTCGTGGCGATTGGGGATGTTGTGGATCGTCCAGTTGATCACGACGATCACGAGGCCCAGCATGAAGGCCCAGGCGACGTTGTTGTGAATCCACTTCGACGCGATGGCGAGGCCCGAGAAGGTGTCGTGGCCAAAGGCGGGGATCAGCAGCTTGCGCCCGAAAAGCGTAACCAGGCCGGTAAGGCCCAGCAGCAGGAAGCTGCCCGCGAAAAGCCAGTGGCCGAAGCGTTCGAAGGCGTTGAAGCGGGTGATGGTGATGCCGGTTTTCTTGCCTTCGATACGGATGCGACCGCGGATCAAGAAGAACAGGGCGAGCAGCACCAGCATCCCGCCAAGCAGGTAGGCGCCGTATTCCGGCAGGATGCCGCGGCGGATGTTCAGCCACCACATGCCGCCGTCCTGCACCAGCACCCCTGCGGCGGGGCCGCGACTGGAACTGCTCACGTCGGCGGTGCCGTAGCGGATGGCACGGAAGACTTCGGCGTCAGAGGCGGCGCCACGGGTGCCAAGCTGGCCGGCGATGGCGGCGGCGCTGTCCGGGTTGCCGGTCGCAGTTTCGCGGAAGGAGAGGTCGACCTTGTCGCCCCGCTGCCGGCGCATGATGTCTTCCAGCGTCTGCGCGCCACCGGTTGAGGGGCGCGCGGCGACGGCGGCATTCTCGGGGGGACGCACGCTGGCCACGGGATCGGGCGACAACGGCTTTTCACGGGTCGGCGCGTCCTGCGCCGTGGCCGAGAGCGCGGTGAACAGGACAAGGATCAGGGCAAGGATCGCGCGCATCGGTCACTCCGCGAATGGGGTGCCGGTTTCCGGGCGCGGAAACCGGAACGGGAATTGCATGTTATGCGCCGGTGGGACAACGGCGAGTGGGCAGGGCGGCGAACCGCCCCGCCCCGGAAAGGTCAGCCGCCCTTCTGGTCGTAGGCGGTGCCCCAGCCCCAGGCGCCGGAACCGAAGCCGCGGGCGACCACGCGCTCGCGGTAGATCGCGGACACCACGTCGCCGTCGCCGGCGAGCAGGGCCTTGGTGGCGCACATCTCGGCGCAGATCGGCAGCTTGCCCTCGGCGATCCGGTTGCGGCCGTATTTGGCGAACTCGGCGGTCGAGTTGTTCTCTTCCGGGCCGCCGGAGCAGAAGGTGCATTTGTCCATCTTGCCGCGCGAGCCGAAGTTGCCGGCCTGCGGATACTGGGGTGCGCCGAAGGGACAGGCATAGAAGCAGTAGCCGCAGCCGATGCAGAGATCCTTGGAGTGCAGGACCACGCCTTCTTCGTTCTGGTAGAAGCAGTCGACGGGGCAGACCGCCATGCAGGGCGCGTCCGAGCAATGCATGCAGGCCACCGAGATCGAGCGTTCGCCCGGCTTGCCGTCATTGATCGTCACCACCTTGCGGCGGTTGATGCCCCAGGGAACCTCGTGCTCGTTCTTGCACGCGGTGACGCAGGCGTTGCATTCGAT
>JAGRMS010000001.1 GCA_020441135.1 Pseudooceanicola sp. | reverse complement strand
CGCGAAGAGGTAGTCTCCGACGAGCACGCTCGACTTGTTGTCCCAGAGCAGGTTGGCGGTGGGCCTTCCGCGCCGGCGGGCACTCTCGTCGACGACATCATCATGCAGGAGCGTCGCCGTGTGGATGAACTCCACCGTCGCCGCCAGTTTCACATGATCCGCGCCCGCGTAGCCGCAGAGCCGCGCCGCCGCCAGCGTCAGCATCGGCCGCAGCCGCTTGCCCCCGGCCTCGACCAGATGCGCCGTCACCTCGGGGATGCGCGGGGCGTGTTCCGACGCCATCCGCGCGCGGATCAGGGCGTTGACGGCGTCAAGGTCGCCCGCCAGCAGCGCCGCGAGACGGTCATGCGGTTTCTGCGGCGTCGCGATGTCCATCGTCTTCCCGTTTCAAGGCTCGACAACCCGTCGCGCCAGACCTTACATCCCCGATCATGAAGGAACTCCTGCGCAGCACCGATCCCACGATCATCGCCTTTGCAACCGCCCTTCTTGCGGGCGAGGATATAGCCTGCTTCGAGATGGACGTAAACATGAGCGTCCTTGAAGGCGGCATCGGAATCCTGCCCCGGAGGCTGATGGTACGCGACGTCGATTTCGACCGCGCGGCGCGCACGATGCGCGACAACGGCATCGCCCTGTCGTGAGCTTCGCGGATGACGCCCTGAGTCGCGATGCCTTCCTTGGCGGGCGCATGTGGCTCTACCAGCCGAAAACCGGGTACAGGTCGGGGCTGGACCCGGTGCTGCTCGCCGCCGCCGTGCCGGTGAAGCCGGGCGAGAGCGTGCTCGACCTCGGCTGCGGCGCCGGGGCCGCCGCGCTCTGCCTGTTGGCGCGCGCGCCGTCGGCGCGGGCGGTCGGCCTCGAAATCCAGCCCGCCTATCATGCCCTGGCCCTGATGAACGCCGCGGGAAACCCCTTCGACTTCGAGCCGGTACTGGGCGATGTCGCCGACGGCGCCCGGGCGCTGATGGGCCGCAACTTCGACCACGTCATCGCCAACCCGCCCTTCTACCGGGCCGGGGCCCACACCCGCGCCGACGACCCCGGGCGGCAGATGGCGCTGGGGGAAGAGCTGCCGCTGGCCGAATGGATCGCCACGGCGGCGAAACGGCTGAAGCCGCGGGGCTACCTGCACATGATCCAGCGCCCGGACCGCCTGCCCGACATGCTGGCAGGCTGCGCCGGACGCCTCGGCGCGCTGGAACTGCTGCCGATCGCGCCCCGCGAAGGCCGCGCCCCCGAATTGGTCATCCTGCGCGCCCGCAAGGACGGCCGCGCCGCCTTCCGCCTGCACGCTCCCCTGGTGCTGCATCTCGAGGACCGAAGCCTCGGCAACGGCAAGAATTACCGCCCCGACATCGCCGCCGTCCAACGCGACGCCGCGCCGCTGCCCTGGCCGAAGGGTTAAGCGGCCCCCCGCCTGTGTAACAGTTTGTTGACCATGATGGCGGCTGGGTGCGTGACAGACTCGGGGGGATGTGCTCAACTGCAAGGGCGAGTTGTTCAAAGGAGGACTGCGATGAGCCTGAGCTCACACCTGGCCGAGTTGAAAAAGAAGCACGAACATCTGAGCACCGAAGTCGAAGAGGCGCAGCGGCATCCCGCAGTGGATCAGCTGGAACTGGCATCCCTGAAAAAACAGAAACTGAGGATCAAGGAAGAGATCCAGCGCCTGTCGCATTAAGGCGATTCAGGCGCGGCGAAGGCTGGCGCGCGCGGCAATCAGCGCGCCGCCGGTGATCAGCAGGGCTGCGACGGCAAGCGTCCAGCTGGGCGCGGCCAGACCGGCCACGACAAGCAGCAAGGTCGACAGCAGCGGTGCCGCGTAAGAGCTGGTGCCAAGCAGCTGGATATCGCCGCGCTTGACGCCAATGTCCCAGACGTAAAAGGCCAGGCCCACCGGGCCGAGGCCCAGCGCGACGGTCGATGCCCAGCCTGCCGGACCCTCCGGCCAGGCCGTCTCTTCCAGTGCCAGGTGCAGGGCGGCGGACAGAATCGCCGTCACCACGCAGAACACGGCGACCGAGGCGGTCGGCACCGCGCCGAACCGGCGCGAGACGACAGAATAGACCGACCACGTCACCGCGCAGGCCAGCGCCAGCGCGTAACCGGGGGCGAATTGCGCCTGGAACCCGGTGCTGCCGCCCGAGATGATCAGCGCCGCGCCCGAGAACCCCAGCGCCGCGCCAACCAGATGCGCCGCCCGCAGCCGCTCGCCCGGCAACAAGCCCGACAGCAGCACGATCAGCAGCGGCCAGAGATAGGCAATCAGCCCCGCCTCCGCCGCCGGGGCCAGCCGCAGCGCCGAGAAGTAAAGCGCGTGATAGCCGAACAGCCCCAGCGTCCCGAAGGCATAGACAGGCAGCGGCACCGCGCGCAACGGTCCCAGCCCGCCGCTCGCCGCCGTCCAGACCAGGCCCAGCGCCCCCCCGATGGCGAAACAGATCGCGTTCAGCTGCAACGGCGGCACCGGCGCCGATCCCACCGTCAGCGTGGCCAGCAACGCCCAGAGCAGCACGGCCACGAAGCCGATCGCCGTCGCCCGCGACCGGCTCATGCGATCGCCTCGACCGGGATCACCCGCAGCGCCGC
This sequence comes from Pseudooceanicola sp., assembly GCA_020441135.1. Lineage (GTDB taxonomy): Bacteria > Pseudomonadota > Alphaproteobacteria > Rhodobacterales > Rhodobacteraceae > Seohaeicola_A. The sequence continues at coordinate 2,451 of JAGRMS010000001.1, read as the reverse complement.
CGTCACGCTCGCCGTCTTGGCGATCTCGCGCAGCATCCACTCGCGGAACGCCCGGATCTGGGGCCGGTTCTCGCTGCCTGCCGCGCAGAGAAACCGGAACTGTGCCTGCGTCTCCACCGCCACGCCGTAGGGCGCCACCAGCCGCCCCTCGTGCAAGTCCTTGACCACCAGCGCCCGCCGCCCCAGCGCCACGCCGACCCCGGCCAGCGCCGCATCCACCGCGTGATCCGCCTGGCTGAACCGCGCGCTGATCGCCGGCGCATGATCCAGCCCCACGGCGCGGAACCACACCGGCCAGTCGCAGGGCGGATCGAGGAAGTCGATCGACTCGTCATGCATCAGCGGGGCGCCTTTCAGGCTCTCCGGCGTCGGAAACCGCTCCGCCATCTCCGGCGTCATCACCGGCGTCAGCCACTCCCGCGCCAGCGGCAGCGAATACAGCCCCGTGTCCGGCCCATAGCCGAACCGGATCGCCACGTCGATCTCGTCCCGGTCGAAATCCATCATCCGCAGGCTGGCCGAAAACCGCAGTTCCACCTCCGGATGCGCCCGCGCGAACTCGTACAGCCGCGGCGCCATCCATTTCGCCGTGAACGCCGGCCCCGCCGTGACGGTCAGCGTCGTCGTGTCCTGCAACCGCCGCGCCGCGCCCCAGGCGGCGGCCAGCGTGCGGAATCCCTCCGCCGCCCCCGGCGCCAGCGCCCGCCCCGCCTCGGTCAGTTCCACCGCGCGGTTCAGGCGATGGAACAGCGGGCGGCCCAGGTGCTCTTCCAGCGACTTGATCTGGAACGACAACGCGGCGGGGGTGACGTGCAGCTCCTCCGCCGCCTTGGCAAAGGACATGTGCCGGGCGGCGGAATCAAAGGCGCGCAGGGCGGTCAGCGGCGGCAGCGACGTGGACATGAGATGGGCAAGATTTTCTGAACCGAACGCCGCGAAACTCTCGTTTGTCCGTTGATTTGTCAAGGTGCATATACGGGACAGTCCAGAAATGCTGACCCAAGGAGCCGGCCATGATCGAGAACCCGACCACCATCGAGACCTTCAACGCCATGCACCGCGCCCACGAGGCCCGCGCCGAAGCAATGCGCAACGCCTGGGCCTGGCTGTTCCGCCGCTGACCCCGCTGCGGAACGACGCGCCCGGCGGTCAATTCCCCGATCCGTGCCGCAACCGGGCAGGACGCGGCGGGTCGTGCGCCGGCCCGCCGTGCCGTAGGGCGGGGCTCGCCCCGCCGGCCCCGGCCGATCCATCAACGGCTCCCGAAACCCCGCCTCTTCACCCCGTGCAAGATGCCCCGGATTCACTCCAAGACATTACCTTTCAAAATCAACGCCTTGACCCCCCGTCCCAGCTAGGACAGCCGAAACGGCCCCGCCAAGGCCGCCCCGGCTCTGCCTCTTTCGCACCCAAATCCCTCGCCAAAACCACTCCGATCCCCAGCTTTCTCTTGCCAGATCGTCCCCCGCCTTCCTAACCTTGCCAGAAGAATTCCGGCCGGCCGCCCTCTACGTCGCATCGAGGGCCGCCATTTCGGGGCCGCAACAGGGGTAAGGCGACAGGTTTCGACAATGAACATCACCTTTCTTCTGAACGGAGAGAGCGTGGACCTCACCGGCGTGCCCGCCACTGCCACGCTGCTCGACTGGCTGCGTGAAGAACGCGGCCTCACCGGCACGAAAGAGGGCTGCAACGAAGGCGACTGCGGCGCCTGCACGGTCATGGTCTCGGACAACGGCGAAACGCGTGCGCTCAACGCCTGCATCCTGCTGCTGCCCCAGCTCCACGGGCGCGCCGTCCGCACGGTCGAGGGACTCGCCGAGGGCGACGCCCTGCACCCCGTCCAGCAGGCGATGATCGACCACCACGGCGCGCAATGCGGCTTCTGCACGCCCGGCTTCGTCATGTCGATGGCCACCGCCCACGCCAACGGCGCGACCGATCACGACGACCAGCTGGCCGGCAACCTCTGCCGCTGCACCGGCTACGCCCCGATCCTGCGCGCCGCCCGCGCCGCCGAACCCGCGCCCCGCCCCGACTGGCTGGCCCGCGACCGCGCCTTCCATTTGCCGGAAATATCCTCGGGGGGAGGCGGCGCAGCCGCCCGGGGGGCAGACAGCCCCCCGTCCCTCCCCGCCGCCCCGCGCGGCGCCGACGACCTCGCCGCCCTCTACGCCGCGCATCCCGACGCCACGCTGGTGGCCGGCGCCACCGACGTCGGCCTCTGGATCACCAAGCAGCTCCGCGACCTGCCCCGCGCGATCTTCCTCGGCCGGTGCGACGACCTGAAGACCGTCGATGTCACCGACAGCGCCATCCGCTTCGGCGCGATGGTGGACATGAACACGGTCCGCGACACCGTCGCCCCGCTGCACCCGTCCTACGCCGAAATGATCCGCCGCTACGGCTCCATGCAGGTGAGGAACGCCGCCACCATCGGCGGCAACATCG
>JAGRMS010000039.1 GCA_020441135.1 Pseudooceanicola sp. | reverse complement strand
CTGATCTACGCCGCCTGGATGCGCGCGCTGCAGGACAGGCTGATCCGCGACGAACTGGGACCGCTGGCGAACGAGTTCAAGCACCTGGAGCCGATCTTCATCGAGCGGGTGTTCAAGAACATCGACGGCGCGGGCGTCTGGTGCGACGTGATCCAGAGCGCCCCGGTCGAGAGCTGCACCGACATGGCCCGGCTGGCGCTGGACGACGCACTGATCTGGATCGGCGCGCATCACGGCGGCGCGCTTGAATCGCTGCGCTGGGGCGATGCGCATCAGGCGACGCACGATCACCAAGTGCTAGGCGAGGTGCCGATCCTGCGGACGTTCGTGAACATCCGCCAGTCCACCAGCGGCGGCGACAACACCCTGCTGCGCGGCCGCACCTCGGGCGAGGAACCGACGCCCTTCGCCAACGTCCACGGCGCGGGCTACCGGGGGGTCTACGATTTCACCGATCCCGACAGTTCGGTCTTCATCATCTCGACCGGCCAGTCCGGGCATCCCCTGTCGCGGCACTACGACGACCTTGCACAGATGTGGCGGCGCGGCGAGTATATCCCGATGTCGCTGGACGTGAACCTGGCCCGCGCGGCGGCGGTGGGGATCACCCACCTGGTGCCGACAGACTGACACATCGGCCGCTGTCCTTGTTCCAAGGGTGCAGCGGGGGGTTTCACACCCCCGCACCCCCGTGGAGTATTTTAGAAGAAAAGAAGTTGTGAGACCGCTTGCATTCCGTGGCGGAGGCCAATGTAAAAACTTTTCACATTACCTCTTGCATTCCCCGCGGAAGGGGCCATCTTGTCCAATGTGAAAGACATTCACATCTCGTTCCAACACCGGAGTGACCCGACAATGACAACGATGTCCACCAACGCGCCCTCTCCCTCCGGGTGGTTGTCCAAGTCCGAGGCCTGGCTCGACAGCCGGGGCAAGGGCGCCTGGATCGCCGCCATGGTCCTGGGCTTCATCTTTTTCTGGCCCGTCGGCCTGGCCCTTCTGGCCTATATGATCTGGAGCAAACGCATGTTCAGCAAGTCCTGCCGCAACCGTCATTCCATCGGCTCGCATCACTGGAGCCGCGGCCTCCACCAATCCAGCGGCAACAGCGCCTTTGACGCCTACAAGGCCGACACGCTGCGCCGCCTGGAAGAGGAACAGCGCGACTTCGAAGGCTTCCTGACCCGCCTGCGCGAGGCCAAGGACAAGGCCGAGTTCGACCAGTTCATCGACGAGCGCGCCCGCCGCGCCGCGTCGGATGCCAAGGACGACGAAGCCGCCTGACAAGACCGCTCCGGCCCCCGATGCGGGGGCCGGTTGCCCTGACGGAGAGACGCCCATGTTCGCCGATCCCTTTTCCGCCCTGCCCGACCCGGTCCGGCAGGGGCATTTCTACGACGGTGTGCCGGCCAAGCGGCTGATCGCCTGGGTGGTGGATTCCATCGTGATCCTGGTGCTGTGCCTGGTCGCCGTGCTGATGACCTTCTTCGTCGGCATCCTGATCTGGCCGCTGCTCTACCTCGGGATCGGCTTCCTTTACCGGGTGGCAACCCTGTCCGGCGGTTCCGCCACGCTCGGGATGCGGCTGGCGGGGATCGAGTTGCGCCGCCACGACGGCGCACGGCTGGACGGTACAACCGCCCTGCTGCACACGCTGATCTATTCGGTCTGTATCGCCTTTCCGCTGCTGCAACTGGGATCGGTCGTCCTGATGGTGACGACGCCGCGCGGACAGGGCCTGCCGGACATGGCGCTGGGGACCGTGGCCCTGAACCGCAGGGCGGGTTGAGGCGGCAATCCGGGCTTGCACGGCGTCTGGCCCGGTTGTTATCATCGCCGAAACCATCCTCAAGACTCGTTCATGCGCCATACACTGCCGATCGCCCCGCAGTTCTATGTAACTGCCCCGCAACCATGCCCGTATCTGGACGGGAGGATGGAGCGCAAGCTGTTCACAGCGCTGCAAGGCGAGAACGCGGACAAGCTGAACAACGCGCTGTCCCGGCAGGGATTCCGGCGCTCGCAGAACGTGCTCTACCGCCCCT
>JAGRMS010000361.1 GCA_020441135.1 Pseudooceanicola sp. | reverse complement strand
TGAGGTCGTGGGCAACCAGACCCGCGTGAAAGTGGTCAAGAACAAGGTCGCACCGCCCTTCAAGCAGGTGGAATTCGACATCATGTATGGCGAGGGCATCTCCAAGACGGGTGAGTTGGTGGACCTCGGTGTCAAGGCGGGGATTGTCGAGAAGTCCGGCGCTTGGTTTTCCTACGAGGGCCAGCGCGTCGGTCAGGGTCGCGAGAACGCCAAGACGTTCCTCAGGGACAATCCGCAAATCGCCGATCAGATCGAGCGTGCAATAAGACAGAACGCGGGCTTGATCGTCGATCAGATGTTGGCGACCCCGTCCGACGACGCAGATCCTGAGGGCGTGGCGGAAATCGCTGCCATCGACGGCGACGGAGACGACGAGGGAACCGCCAAAACCCGCGCCAAGCGCTAGCGCAGGCTGGAGCTGCCAGGGGCCGCGGTCGCGCCGCTACGGTAGCGGGCGGCGGGCGGCGGGCGGAGGCTGACGCGGGCGGAGGCTGATGTGGGCGCGTTTCAGACGCCGTCGGGGGCGCCCGGGAAGTCGTATCCGGCCGGGGCGCCAGAGGCGCTGCTCCCGGGACCGTCGGGCGCCTGGGTCGCGGTCCGGCGCGATGACTGCGAGAGCGGGTTGGCGGGTCGTCGCTGCCCGCCCATTCCCGACCTGCGGAACAGTGGCCGCTTCGATGAGCGGCCGCCCGTCGCTCGGGGCGATGCGCGTGTGTTGGCCGCCGCGGATATACTGAGGGCGACACACGCCTCCGGGAGCCGCCCGACTTCGGGAACCAGGATTTGGATGGGATGCCTCCGCATCACCGCACGTCCCCGTCTCCCATCCCCTCAATCGCTCGGCCCTCAGTTCGCATCCGCTCGGCCCTTCGCCTCGCATCCTCCCGGCCGGCAAGGTTGGCCTGCAGGGGGCAGTGGTCTCCCCACCCGGTGCAGTCAGCGGCTCTACGGCCGCTCTCCACTGCGCCCAAGTAGCGCCCAAGCAAGCCCCCCAGTGCCACCATAGTCAGGCAAACTGCGGATGTCGGGCCGGCGCGTCTGGTTTTCTGGACACGTATCCGGCACGCCGCTAAAAGGGGCTGCCCGGGTCACGCCGAGGCACGCCAGTCCTCGCCGCTTCACTGCTTTCGACCGATGACCGGTCGGTCGTGCGGCGGGTCGTGGCCAGGCAGCCGGACGCGTGCCCTCATGGTCGCGGCGGGCACGCATCCGTAGAGCGTAGTGGTTCACCCTCCGTGGACGAGACCGGCAGCAGATTTCGCGCCGTCACGCCCCGCGGACTATCGCCGAGAGGCCCCGAGAATGACCGGCGTCAACGAGATCCGCAAAGCCTTCATCGACTATTTCGCGGGCCACGGCCATCAGCCGGTCGCCTCGAGCCCACTCGTGCCGCGCAATGATCCGACGTTGATGTTCACCAATGCTGGCATGGTCCAGTTCAAGAACGTCTTCACCGGCCAGGAACTTCGGCCCTATGCGCGCGCCGTGACTTCGCAAAAGTGTGTCCGCGCCGGCGGCAAGCACAACGATCTCGACAATGTCGG
>JAGRMS010000360.1 GCA_020441135.1 Pseudooceanicola sp. | reverse complement strand
GGCTGGTGCTGAACGACACCCGCGTGATTCCGGCCCGCCTGACCGGCCGACGCCACCGCGAAGGCGGTGCAGGCGCGCGGATCGAAGTGACCTTGCTCGAGCCGCGCACCGACGGGACATGGGCCGCGCTGGTCAAGCCGCTGCGCAAGCTGCGTCCCGGCGAAACCGTCATCTTTTCCAACGCTCTGTCGGCGGTTCTTGAGGACGTGAGTGAAGGCCAGGGCCATCTGCGCTTCAACCTGGCGGGCGAGGATTTCGACGCCGCGCTGGCCGAGGCCGGGCAGATGCCGCTGCCGCCCTACATCGCCGCCAAGCGGGCCGCCGACGACCAGGACCGCACCGACTACCAGACCGTCTGGGCCCGCGTGCCCGGCGCTGTCGCCGCGCCCACCGCCTCGCTGCACCTGGACGAGACGATGCTGGCCCGCCTGCGCGCCCGGGGCGTGGATTTCACCCATGTGACCCTGCACGTCGGCGCGGGCACCTTCCTGCCGGTCAAGGTCGAGGACGTCGAAACCCACCGGATGCACGCCGAATGGGGCGAGGTCACACCCGCCGCCGCCGCCGAGATCGCCGCTACCCGCGCGGCCGGGGGCCGGGTCATCCCGGTCGGCACCACCGCCCTGCGCCTGATCGAAAGCGCAGCACGGTCGGGCGCGATCGCGCCCTGGCAGGGCAAGACCGACATCTTCATCTACCCGGGCTTCACCTTCCACGTCACCGACGCCCTGATGACCAACTTCCACCTGCCCAAGTCCACCCTGCTGATGCTGGTCGCGGCCCTCGTCGGGATGGACAGGATGCGCGCGATCTACGACCACGCCGTCGCCACGCGGTACCGCTTCTTTTCCTACGGCGACGCCTCGCTGCTGTTCCCGATGTCGAAACCGGCGGGCGATCTGTCGTGAACCGGTCGGACTTTGCCCCTTCGAACAGCGCATACCGCGCGCGGGAGCACTAGGAGTCGCATCATGCTGCAAGTCCTGTCGAGCGCCTGGCCCCTGCTGCTGGGCATGGGGCTGCTGATGGTCGGCAACGGGTTGCAAGGCACGCTGCTGGGCGTGCGCGGCAATCTCGAGGGCTTCTCGACCCTCGAGATGTCCTTTGTCATGTCCGCCTATTTCCTCGGCTTCCTCGGCGGCTCGCGCATGGCGCCCGAGATGATCCGCCGCGTCGGCCACGTGCGCGTCTTCGCGGCGCTGGCCTCGTTCATTTCCTCGGTGATGATCCTCTACCCGCTGGTCGCGCATCCCTTCGCCTGGGTGGTCGGGCGCATGGTCATCGGGTTCTGCTTCTCGGGCGTCTACGTCACCGCCGAAAGCTGGCTGAACAACGCCGCCGACAACTCGGTGCGGGGCAAGGCGCTGTCGCTCTACATGATCGTGCAGATGATCGGCATCGTCTCGGCCCAGGCGCTGATGCTGGTGGGCGACCCGTCGGGCTATGACAACTTCGTCATCGCCTCGGTGCTGATTTCGGTCTCTTTCGCGCCGATCCTCCTGTCGGTCAGCCCCACGCCGTCGTTCGAGCTGACGCGGCCGATGTCGATCGGGCGGCTGCTCAAGACCTCGCCGCTCGGCTGCGCCGGTATGTTCCTGCTCGGCGGCGTCTTTGCGGCCCAGTTCGGGATGAGCGCGGTCTACGGCGCCAAGGCCGGGCTGACGGTCGCGCAGATCTCGATCTTCATCGCCACGATCTACATCGGCGCCATGCTGCTGCAATACCCGCTTGGCTGGCTGTCCGACCGGATGGACCGTCGCCAGCTCATCCTGATGGTGGCGGCAGTTGGCGGGGCAGGGGCGCTGCTGGGGTTTGCGCTGGGCGGGCACTACGGGGTGCTGCTGGCGGCCTCCTTCCTGATTGGCGGCACCACCAACCCGCTCTATTCGCTGCTGATCGCCCATACCAACGACTACCTCGAACATGGCGACATGGCCGCCGCCTCGGGCGGGCTGATCTTCATCAACGGGGTCGGCGCCATCGCCGGGCCGCTGATCACCGGCTGGCTGATGAACGACCACGTCTTCGGCCCGCCCGGCTATTTCGTGCTGATCGCCTTCCTGCTGCTGGCGCTCGCCGCCTATACCGCCTGGCGGATGACGCGGCGGGCCAGCATTCCGGTCGAATACACGGGCGCGGTTTCGCCGATGTCGCCGGTCGGCACGCCGATGGCGGTTGAGCTGGCGCGGGATTCGGCGGTAGAGCCGCCGCGCCGGGAACAGGCATGAAACCCCGTGACGAAACGATGCGTTGTAAAAAGTGAACGTGACGTCAAGGTAACAAAATCCTAAAATGAGGCCAGTGCCCGGGGGCATTGGTAAATGGGAGCAGAATGATGATTGGCCCTGAAGATGTTCTGAATTTCTGGTTGGACGAGGTCGGCCCGGACGGCTGGTATGCCCAGGACGACACGCTGGATGCGCGTATCCGCGAACGGTTCGAGAAGACCTGGGAAGGCGCCTGCGACGGCCGCTTCTCGCTATGGCTGACCTATGCCAGCGGGGCGCTGGCCTACATCATCCTGACCGACCAGTTTCCCCGCAACATGTTCCGCGGATCGGGCCGGGCCTTCGCCAGCGACCGTGCGGCACTCACCGCCGCCAAGGCCGCCATCGGCAAGGGCTGGGACATGAAGATAAACGAGCCCGCGCGCCAGTTCTTCTACCTGCCGCTGATGCATTCCGAGAACCTCTGCGACCAGGACCGCTGCGTGCGCCTGATGCAGGAGCGGATGCCCGAGAGCGGCGAATCGAACCTGCTGCACGCCCGCGCGCATCGCCAGGTGATCCGCCAATTCGGCCGGTTTCCCTATAGAAACGAAGCACTTAAGCGGTCGTCGACCAAGGTCGAGACCGATTACGTCAGCACCGGCGGCTATGGCGAGACCGTGCGCCAGTTGCAACTCGCCGGCTAGGCCGGCGATGCCGGGCCGGCGTTCCCGTCCGTGGGTGCCGGCCCTGGTGGCGGTCCTGTCCGCCTGTTCCCCGGAACCCCCGCAACCGGCAGCTCCGCGTCTGCTCGCCCTGGGCGACAGCGTGCTGGCCTGGCACGGAACCGCCGGGGCCTCGGTTCCCGACGTGGTGGGCCGCCTGACTGGCCGTGCCGTCGACAACCGCGCCGTCTCCGGCGCGCGGCTCAGCGCGACCTCGCCGAAGGTCGCCGCCAAGGGCGGGGACATCCGCGCGCAGTATCCCGGCGGCGCGTGGGACTGGGTGATCCTCAACGGCGGCGCGAACGACCTGCTGGCGGAATGCGGCTGCCGGGCCTGCGACTCGACTCTCGACGCCATGATCGGCCGGGACGGGCGGCGCGGCGACATTCCCGCCCTGGTCGACCGGATTGTCGCCGATGGCGCGAAAGTGGTGGTTCTTGGTTACTATGATGCTAACGTGAAGCCAAATCCGTTCAGCCGGTGCTCGGAGGAGGTAGACGAACTGGATCGCCGTCTGGAGGAGATGGCGCGCGTTCGGAAGACAGTGACATTCGTGGATGCCGCCCCGGCAATGAATCCGCGCGATCCGGCGGACTGGTTCGTCGACCGCGTGCATCCTTCACGCCAGGGCGCGGCCCGGATCGGGGAACGGATCGCCGCCGCGATGCAATGACCGAAATGCCGCGCCGCGCGCCCGTTGCGGCGTGTGGGAAGTTAGTTTAATGGTAAACTAGTTTTGATCATCCTATCAGCCGGGGGTCCGAGATGGCCGAGAAATCCTTTGACGTGATCGTTGTCGGCGCCGGTCCCGGAGGCTATGTCGCCGCCATCCGCGCCGCGCAGCTGGGCATGAAGGTGGCCATCGTCGAACGCGAACACCTCGGCGGCATCTGTCTCAACTGGGGCTGCATCCCGACCAAGGC
>JAGRMS010000359.1 GCA_020441135.1 Pseudooceanicola sp. | reverse complement strand
TCTGCGCCTTGACCACCCACAGCGGGCCGTCCATCTCGCCAGCCGCGGTCTTGGCGTCCTCCGCCTTGAGCACGACGCGCCCGTCCGAGACCGGAGCGCCATAGCTGCGCAGAAGCGCCTTCGCCTGGTATTCGTGAATGTTCATGATGTGTCCCGTCTGTGCTGCGTCGCCTAGGGCTATACCTGCCCCGTTGACTTGGGGTTAAAGGATTTTTTTCCGCACGTCAGGGGTTGAGACGAAAAAAGAGCAGTTTGTGATCACACGTCGAAAAGGTGTGATCACAAAGCCTCGGAAACGGCGGAAACCTGCGAGTCAGTTGAGCAGAAGGACGTAAAGCATCGAATCGCCGCGCAGAAGCGAGGTGAACTCGCGCCAGTTCCAGGCATTCGCGCGGGTGCCCCGTTCGGCGTAGACCAGCAGATCCTTGCCCTGCGCCCAGCCGATCAGGTCCACCGGGATCGGCTCTTCCAGCATCTTCTTCAGGTTCAGCCCCGCCCCGCTTTTCAGCCGCCAGTAGGGAATCAGCTTGCGCCCCTCGAGCAGATCCTCGGCATCCGCCAGCACCGCCTGCCAGGCCGTCGCCATTTCTGCCGTCAAAGCCACCCCCAGCGCCGAAGTCTGGCGCGCGTTCGGGATCCACTCCGCATCATTGTCCGTCTCGGCCCCGACCCGCGCCCAGAACACCTTGTTCAGCCGGATCGTCTCCAGCGCATGGGCCCGCGCCGCCCGCGTGTGCTCGGCCTTGGGTTGCTGCCGCAACGCCAGAAGCAGGCTCGCCGCCGCGTCCACCTCGTCCTCGAACATGAAGGCCAGCGCATTGACCGGCGGCGCGTCGCCCGCCACCTCGCGCATCGCCGCCGCCGCCTTGTTCACCTCGGCAATCGCCTCGCCCGGCGGCCAGGCCAGCACCAGTTCTGCCGCCACCGACAGCATGTGGGTATAAGCCTGCAACCAGGCCGCATCCGCCGTGTCGAACCGGATCGTCGGCGGCACCGTCTGGTCTGCCGAATTGAACCGTCGCGGCAGCACCGTCCCCGCCGCCAGCTCGATCACCCCCTCGCCCTTGCCCCGCGCGCCGTTCCCGTCCACGTCGAACCACAGGTCCGCAAGGTTCAGCCGCAGCGCCACCTCGTCCGCGTCGCCAATCGCCGCCAGCGGCTCTCCGGCCTGCGCCATCCGCGCCAGCAGGTCGCTCGCCATCGTCTCCACGAAATGCGGATCGAACGGCTCCGGGTTCGGGTTCTCCGGCACCGGCAGCCGCAGCACCGGCGCGTCCATCGTGCGGCCCGACAGCCCCATCCGATAGCGCAGCTGCAAGGCCGCCTCGATCGCCCCCAGGAACCGCAGGCCCCCCAGCGCGAACCGCTCGCTCGCCGTCGGCGCCGCCAGCGCCGCCAGTTCCCCCTCGACCGCCGCCAGCCCCTTCGCGGCAATCGCCCCCGAAATATCCTGCGCCCCGGCCAATCCCGGCCAGGCCACCGCCAGAACGCACAACAACCGCCGCATCAAATCCTCCAAAGAAAAGGGGCGCCGCAACGGGCGCCCCTTCATCCTATCGCAGGATTCTCAGCCGGTCATCCGGCCAGCGAGGTGTCGATCCCCTTGCAGGCTTCGACCAGGCCCTTCACCGCGTTGACCGAGTGGTCGAACATCGCCTGTTCGTCCTTGCCCAGCTTGATGTCGATGACCTTCTCGATCCCGCCCGCGCCGATCACGGTCGGCACGCCGACATACATGCCCTTCAGGCCCAGCACGCCGTCGCAATAGGCCGCGCAGGGCAGCACGCGCTTCTGGTCCTTGAGATAGGCTTCCGCCATCTCGATCGCGCTGGTCGCCGGAGCATAGAACGCCGAACCGGTCTTCAGCAGGCCGA
>JAGRMS010000358.1 GCA_020441135.1 Pseudooceanicola sp. | reverse complement strand
ATGACCAACCACCCGATCCACATGCACGGTTACGACTTCGAAGTCACCGGCACGGACGGCGGCTGGGTCAGGCCCGAGGCGCGCTGGCCGGAAGTATCGGTGGACATTCCCGTCGGGGCGATGCGTGCCTACGAGTTCGACGCCGTGCATCCGGGCGACTGGGCGATCCACTGTCACAAGTCGCACCACACGATGAACGCGATGGGGCACGACATCCCGACCTTCATCGGGGCCGACAAGCGCCGGGTCAGCCGGATGATCCGCAGCCAGCAGCCGGGCTACATGCCGATGGCGACGGCCGGGATGGCCGACATGGGCGAGATGTCGATGGAAATTCCTGACAACACCGTGCCGATGATGACCGGCTGGGGGCCTTACGGGCCGCTGGAGATGGGCGGGATGTTCTCGGTCGTCAAGGTGCGGGAAGGGATCGGCCGCGACGACTATTCCGACCCGGGCTGGTACGAGAATCCGCCCGGAACGCAGGCCTGGGAATGGACCGGCGACCTGCCGGATCACGCCCGCAACGACAGTCCGGCAACGATCCTCACGCCCCGGCCCGGGCATTCACACGACAGGGGCTGAGAGACCCAAGCAAGGAGACACGACACATGACATTCAGAAGAACACTTGCCGCCGCGCTGGCCCTGGCCGCAGCCTTGCCCGGCGTGGCCCTGGCAGCGGGCACGCACGAAGGCGGCCATGGCCACGGCGATGCCGGCCACGGCCACGGCGGCGCGCAGCACGGCATGATGGAGATCGGGCAGCCCGCGACCGGCGCGCCCGGCCGCACGGTCGAGATCACCATGCGCGAAACGGACGACGGGCGGATGATCTTCGAGCCGGGCGACCTGTCCTTTCAACCGGGTGAAACCGTGCGGCTGAAGATCACCAACGCGGGTGAGAGCGAGCATGAGTTCGTGATGGACACGATGCACGCCATCGCGGAACACAAGGCGCTGATGGAAAAGTTCCCCGAGATGGAACACGACGATCCGAATGCCGTTCGTCTTTCCCCGGGCGAGACCGGCGAAATCCTCTGGACCTTCGGCGCATCCGGCAAGTTCGGATACGCCTGCCTGATTCCGGGTCACTACGATGCCGGGATGCACGGCCCCCTTCACGTCAACTGATGGAGACAGACCCATGAAATCGCTGATCCTCGCGGCGGCCATGCTTGCGCTCGCCGCGCCCGCCTTTGCCGATAGCCATCTGACCAAGGGCGTCGTCACCAAGGTCGATACCAAGTGGAACAAGGTCACGATCGACCACGAGGCGCTTGTATCGCTCGACATGCCTGCCATGAAGATGGTGTTCCAGGTGGCCGACCCGGCCATGCTGGAGGGGCTGGCCGAGGGCATGAACGTCACCTTCGCCGCCGACCGCGTCAACGGGAAGCTGACCGTGACCGAGCTGACAAGGGACTAGTCTTTCCGGCCGGACATCCGGCACGGCCAGGCGGGCGCTTCGGCGCCCGTCCATGCTATCATCCGGGCCAATCCAGGGGCGAGTCGCGGGTAGACGATGCATTTCGCAAGGGACAGCGTGGGCGAACAGGAGCGGGAACAGGCCACCGTGGCCTTTATCGACCTGGCAGGGTTCAGCGCGATCACGGACATCTACGGCGACGAGAACGCCTTGCAGATGCTCGACGTGTTCGAAGACCTGGTCCGGCAGGCGGTCGAAGGTCATTCACCGCCGGTCAAGTGGATCGGCGACGAGGTGATGCTGGCGTTCCCCGATCCGGGCTCTGGATTGAGCGCGCTTGGACGGCTGCTGACGGCCTGCCGAAAAGAGCCCCGGCTGCCGCTGACCCGAACGTCGGTTCACCACGGAGCGGTCCTGCGGCGGTCAGGCGACCTCTTCGGGTCGACCGTCAATATCGCCGCCCGACTGGCCGCGCTTGCCGGGCCGGGGCAGTTCCTGGCCACGGAGGCCATCGCACGGGTGGCCGCTGCCGAAGGCATTTCGATACGCGCGCTCGGCAGGACTGCGATCCGATCGCTGCCGGACGCCCTTCCGCTTTTCGATATCCAGCTTGCGCCGGAACTCGATCCCGCCTGGATCGATCCGGTCTGCAAGATGTATGCCCCCTTCGCGCCCTTCCGGCGCGATGCCGCGGAAGACCCGTGGTTCTGTTCCCCTCGCTGTGCCGAGGCATATGCACGCTCGCCGGGAACCTACCGGGTAGCCGGGAACGGGCGCTTGCCAGAGGCTGACGCCTGAGCGGTGTCGAACGGGCCGGTCAAACCTGGCCGTGAGAAGACCGCCAAAGAGCGTCAACGGTTGCAGGTGAACCATCCCCGGAAACCGGCCTTGTAAGCCTTGCCCGAGGTGATCGCCATGTCATGCAGGGACGCGTCGCCGGTCGGTTCCACCGACACGGCAAGCGGCCCGCTGGCGAAGTCGCGCCCGGTGCCGCCGCTCTGCACTCCGTCCAGCAGCACGAGATCGCCGCTGACCTTGACAAGCGCCGACGTGCCGGAGCGGCCGGTTCCGATGGCCAGCACGGCTGGGCTGTCCCCGGTGTATCTGAACAGGCAGGAGGCGCCTTCGGGAAAAGCCGCCGCGATCGCTTCGGGGTCGAGGAACTCGGGGGCAATCGTCGACGGAACTTCGCTGGCAAGCGCCGCGTCGGCATCGACGATTTGCGCTGTTTCGCCGGCGGGAGCGTCGATGGCTGCGCCGCGTGCCCCGATGTCGGCGATCAGGTAGCGCATTTCGGCGATCTCCTTGTCCTGGGCGTAAATGATCTCGTCGGCCAGCTTGCGCACGCGCGGGTCGGAGATTTCGGCGCGGGTCGAGGTCATGATCGCGATCGAGTGATGCGGTATCATCGCCCGCATGAAACTGAGATCCTGAACCGTGACCTGGCTGCGGACAAGCGCGAGCGAGGCCGCGAACAGGACAAGCGCCCCGGCGAAGATCGCGATGTTCGCGGCCCGGTTCCTGTACATCCCGAGCATGAACGCCAGCATGATCACGGCCATGACCGAACCCATGAGCAGCGCCATGTAGGCGCGGGTTTCGGAGAAGAAGACGTGCGATAGCAGGTAGGTATTCAAATACATCAGGCCGAACATGACCGCGGTCGACGTCGCAATCATTGCGAAGAAACGGCGATATTCCATGAGGTTCCTCCTTCTGCTTCCCGGTATGCCAAAGGAAGAACGGGCTTCCAGCGGTGGAGGGTTCCCCCGAACCGGGACATTTCACGGGCCAGGCGCAAGAAATGCGGGACCGTCCGTGCGATCGGATCGCGGTCTGCGGGCGGTCTTTCGATTGAATCAGCGCATCGGCGCAGGAGCGTGGCGGAAGGGGTGGCCGCCAAACCAACTTCCAGCACCATCCACAGACTTCTCCATAACCCTGTCTTTCAAGGGATATTTCTTCCATAGTTATCTATTGCGGTCTAGAGTAATCTTGAAGATGTTGTGGGGTAGAGCCCCACATACCCCACATCGTTCTAGATTGGAGATCACGCTATGCCCCCGCGCGCCGAAGGACTTACAGCTGCAACGTGCAAGACAAAGACGGAGCCAGGGCGATACAGCGACGGCAACGGGTTGATGCTCATTATCGACAAGCCAAGAGCAGACGGCAGGGCGGGCGCAAAACGCTGGTGTCAGCGATTGACCATTGGCAACAAGCGCCGCGATCTTGGGCTTGGCTCCTATCCTCTGGTTTCGCTGGCGGCGGCGCGAGAGCGGGCAGCAGAGAATGCGCGCATAGCCCGGGGCGGGGGCGATCCGACTGTCCAGCGGGACGAGGCGCCGACTATCCCAACTTTCGCGGAAGTGGCCGAAATGAAACTCGACCAGAAACGCAAGGAACTATCGAACGAGAAACACGCGAAGCAGTGGCGCTCAACGCTCGAAGATCATGCCTTTCCTGTTCTGGGTGACATGCGAGTTGACGAGATTGGCGTCGACGAAGTTTTGGCGGTGTTGGAGCCCATTTGGGACAAGACCAACGAAACGGCATCAAGACTCCGCGGGCGGATTGAAAACGTTCTCAGCTATGCCGCTGCCCGGAAATGGCGAAGCGGCTTGAACCCTGCTCAGTGGCGCGGAAACTTGGACCAGCTGCTTGCGATGCCTTCAAAGGTCAAGCCTGTTCAGCATCAGCCGGCGTTGGCTGTCCGCGACGTTCCTGAATGGTTCAAGGAACTGCGGAAGCGGCGCGGCGTGTCGTCATGGTGTCTCGAATTCGTCGCGCTGACATGGTGCCGCTCGGGTGAGGCCAGAGGCGCGGAGTGGCGCGAGATTGACCTAGAGCGGGCGCTCTGGACGATCCCGGCCGCTCGGACCAAAACCTCAACTGAGCACATTGTCCCTCTATCGAGCGGGGCCATTTCGTTGTTGCGAAGCATCCCAATGACCAGCAAGTCCGGTTTGGTGTTTGAAGGCGCGCGGGGCGGAATGTTGAGCGACATGGCTCTGAGTTCCGTCATGCGGAAGCTGCATGCTGAAAAAGTCGAGGATGATGGCGAAGGCTGGCGGGAAAGTCAGAAACCGAACCGGCCGGCAGTCGTGCATGGCTTGCGGTCGACGGGTCGCGATTGGGCTGCGATCAACGGTTATCCGCGAGAACTGGCGGAACTGGCACTCGGGCATCGGATCGGTTCGAAGGTCGAACAGGCATACAGCCGTGACAGTCTCGCCGAGCGGCGCCGTGCCATGATGGAAGGCTGGTCCGAATTCCTCACAGGCACGAAGGAAGGGGGACACCTTCGCATCGTCGTGGGGTGAAGAACTTCCATCCTTCATATTTTCAGAGGTTTCGGCCAGAGCATCTCCGCCATCATTGCTCGTGCATATGGTGATAGAGGCCATTAGAACATCCTGACCAGCATTCACTTGCTGGAGAAAGAGATGTCTCACCAAACCTCACATCAACGCGTCCTGCGAAAGCGGGAGGTAATCGAGCGCGTCGGCATATCGGGCGCCCAAATCTACAAGCTCATGGGGATGAACGACTTCCCCAAACAGATCCAACTAAGCGAGCGCGCTGTCGGCTGGCGAGAGGCGGACATTGACCGCTGGATCAAAAGCCGTCGGTTGGTCGGCCAGCATTCCGACCCTGAACCCGTCGAACCCCTCGCGCCGGGCGAGGTGTGATCCATGCGCCGTCCAAGGAAAACCCCGCCGCGAGGGAGGATCGCGGCGGGGCTAGGTGGCAACTCAACTTTGGGAAATGCGAGTGCCATCAGTCTACCTCAAACCCGCGTGCTGGTCGAGCATTTCGACCTAAATGAGGCCATCGCTCTGGACCCTTCGGAGTTCAGACTTGTGACCCGCCTCTGCGAGCAACCGGGCGGCATCTGGACAGCCGACACACGTGAACATGTGCTTGCGCGCAACCTGGCTGCGGCATTGTTCCCGGTCACAGTTGGCGACCTGGACGAGCGCGGCCGGCGCCGGTTGCGGATCGCGCCGGATGCCTGCGTGAGGGTGCTCGACAGATGGTGAAGCGGCGAGGCTATCGGGAGGTTCCCAACGATCTATACCGGGACAATCGGTTATCGCTCGAACACCTCGGGCTGCTCTTGTCGCTGTCTAGCCATGCCCCCGCACACGTCATCAGGGCGGATGAAATCCAGCGCTGGTATGACATTGGCGAGAAAAAATGGCGCAAGCTCGCAGGCGACCTGAGGGCGTGGGGATACCTCGAAACCAGATATGCCTACGACGAAAATGGAGACCGTTGCGGCCTCTATGTGCGCACCTCTCTAACCGGCCGAAATGGAAGTTTAGTGGAGCCGACTAACCGGCCAAAAGCTACCCGGTCAAAACGGCAGGCTACGTATAAGGACAAATATTCAGACCCAAGAAGCATCCAGAGTTTCGACGTTATCGACTGCGACGACGTGGTTGAGCCCTACGACGAGAGGTTCGACACCGATGGGTAAGTCGCGCCTGGCTCAATGTTCGGCATTGGCTGAGAAACAGCGCAGTCGGCGCCGTTGTGCGAGCGGCCTCATCCGGGCTCCACCAGTTCTGAGCAAATCCATCACCTCATCCCAAGATCCCCTATCAAGGAAGCAATCATGAACAACACGATCGAAACTGAACTGAGCCTGGCCGACGAAATCGACGAGGTAATCCGCAAGTGCGAGATTGCCGCGGAGAGCGCCACCAGCAGCGTCGAAATCCGCGCGATGCTGAGCGAAGCCGAAGCACTTTCGCCGCAAATCGAAGCCGAGGCTGAACGACTGCGGCGAGAGGTGCTGGAAGCGGTCAAATCCCGCGAGGAACTGGCCCTGGCGAAAATCGCGGCGGAGAATGCCGAGTTGGACGCCGCCCGGGTTGACCGCGCGAAGGTCCGGCTGACTGAGGCACTGGCAACGCGGTTCAGCGAGGAAGCCGAGGCGCAACGTCAAGCGGCCTATGATGCAGCCCACGACGAGCGGAACGCGGTTGCGCGGCGATACATGAACGAAGCGCCGGCACTGATCGCGCAACTGGTCAGCCTGGCGGATGCCGTGATGTTGTCCAACGCTCACGTCGATGCCGTCAACGCGGACTTGCCCGAAGGCGCGGAACGGCTGCAACGAGTGGAAGGCTTCTGCGGCGCTTTCCATGACGCGGAAACCTATGAGACGGCCGGGCAGCTGAGCGCCTTCCGTCTGACACAGATGGTCCTCCCCGACCTTAAGGGCGGTGTCGCGTGGCCTCCGGTTCAGTCCTTCGACCTGGGCATCAGGCGCCTTGGCAAGCTATTCCCGCAGATTGCCATCAACCTGCTTTGGCGAAAGCGCCACGGCTGATAACCCGCACCCGATGCAACGAAAGGCCCCGGTCACCACGCCGGGGCTTTTTCATGCCTTCGGACAGGTGCCGCGGACATATGCGCCCGAACCCCGCATCGCAAAGGCCCCGTGGAGGCTCTGGGAGGGGCGCAGGAAGCCCGATTGCCGATTTTCGCCACCAGATAGCCCAAAACGCGAACCCGCCCTGTAGCGCGCTCCTACAGCGTCCCGCCCGCGCGCAACTCCACCCCTGTCACCCTATGCCCGGACGCAGCCCCAGCGAGGAAAGGCGCATAGGTCATCCGGAAAGGCGACAACGGCATGGAAGTTTCCGGGGCGCGTGGAGGCTTACCGGCGCATTGTCCCAGTCCCGGGGCCCGTAAACGTGCGTTAGAAGATCCCAAGCGCATACATGAGATGCCAAAATCCACTCGTCCGGGTCTCGGCGGCGTTTAGGCACTGATCACGTTCAATCAGTTGCGCCGAAGAGAAGTCGCTGCACATGCCAACCTGTGATGCAGAATGATAGCTTTCCAAGCGAATGATGGTTGAGCCGAACCAGACCAAGAGTCCGAGGAGAGCCAGGATAGCCACGTTTTTTGCCATGTTTTCGCAATCGCTCAAGCCAACTATCTCGGCAGGATATTGCGGATGACTGCTTGCCGCCAGCACATTGGACTTGTCGCCTAGCGCTTTCTGTTCAGTCGTCTTGCGCGGCCTCTACGTCGACGATTTGAACGACGGATTGGCCGGGGCGCACGAACTCATAGCCACGGGCGGGCGCTTGCCTGGCATCCACGTTTACGGACACGGCAGGGGCTTTCCCATCGCCGGCCAAAAACTCGATCATCCGGGCGCGGACGGCTTCTGACTTGGCGTTCTTCATTAGGTCGCGGGCGGCATCGAGGGCTTCGGCACGATAGGCGGTGCGCTTGGCCTCAACCTCTGTGACGAACCGCTCCTGCAGCTCCTGCATGTGGTCGCGGACGGCGGGGCGCTGGATGGCCTTGTAGAAAGCCGACTCGGACAACCCGGCCTCTGCACATGCTTCCTTGATTGTCCTGCCGCCGCGAACGCGAAGGTCGATCGCCTGGCGCAGGCGGGCGGAGAGACGGGCGGCGGGTGAGGGGAGGGCGGTCAGGTTGGTCATGGGTCAACGGTCCTTGTCAGTGGCGTCGGTGCGAAGGTCACGTGCCAGGTCCGCGGTCATCAGCGCCAGAAGGATACCGGCGCCGCGCTCGTGCCGGTCCTGTAGCAGGTCGCGTCGCACGTCGCGCAGCATGTGGTTGCGTCGTCCGATGTGTGGGCCCGCGGACAGGAACGTGACTGTGGACGTGGCGCCGAACATGGATGGCCTCTCCTGATGCGCTGCGGATGGTGCGGGCAGTGTAGAGCGGTTGGGCCGACGGACAAATGGACGGGATACGGGTCCGCGGGCTTGCGCTGTGCCGGATACGTGCGACCGTCCTTGGTCTGTCGGTCGGATTGCGGAATTTCCGCAATGCTTTCGAGTTCCCTCCTGACCACCCCAACGGTCTTGTCGTCGACCCCCAGCCCCTCGGCCACCTGGCGATTGCTGCGCTCCGGTGTCTCCCGAAGCTGCTCGGCTATCAGTTCCCGCTTCTGATGCCGGCGCGCGAGGTTCAGTTGCCACGCATTTCTAGCGCAATCTAATTGATTGCATATCGGCGCCGAAGCGCGCAGCGTTGCCGAGGGAGAAAAGGGGGTATTTCATGAAGAGGCTTCTGGCACTTTTCATCGTTGCGGGCTGTGAACCGGCTGTCACTCCGGAAGGCTGCACGATTTATGTCACGGATATGATGCGACCTTATACCGAAGCGTGCGTCGCAGCGCATCGCTCCGCCAAGGCAAAAAGCCAAGGAAAGTCCGTGACACGATGTTACCCAGCGGGGTCAGAGATAGTCTGCGTCTCGGAGTAGGTCATGCTCGGGAAAATCATAATCGCAGCGATAATCCTCTATTGCGTTGTGGTCGGCATCTTTGCGCTGTTCGCTTTCATGAACACGCGCGACGATGCAGAGTTCTTCGAGGTGATGGGACAAATTGCCAAGTGGTGCGCAGTAATCATCTTGGGACCGGCGGCGTTGGGCATCATCACATCATTGGCCAATTGAGTGGTTCATTTCTGCGGGGCGAGACAGCGCACATCTGCCCGCATGGCGTCCGTCATCGTCGTGGTCATGGCGCCAGGCCATGCGTTCAGGTATCCCATCGACTCGAAATCCCGGAGGCGACCCCAGAGCCAGAGCGCCGGGTCCGAGACTTGGGGTTCGGGCTTCTGTGTCTTGAGAAGGGCGGCGCGCGATGGGCGAGCGGGGCCTTCAATTACCGCGTCGAAGTCCTCTTGGGGCACGTTGGCGAGGGCTTGGTATTGATGGGCGGTCTGGCGGGAGATGCCGGTGTCGGAGAGGGCTTGGGCGTAGGGCGATGGCCCCGATGTCAATGGCGTTGACGTCGGGGTTTCGGCCCCCTTCTTGAGGTTCTCGTCCTTGTCAGCCCTCGCCAGTTCCTTGAGCAGTTCGCCCGCCTTGCGCTCTGCCCGGAGCCGGATGTTGGCCGCCTGCCGCTCCGCCTCAAGGTTGCGGGCTTGTCGATACCGGCGTCCGCGAGCGTGGGGGCGGAAATTGGGTCGCGGGCGGACCCGATTGTCCGCCTGCCAGCTTTCGCCATCAGCCCCGCCGCCCGCTGGCTTTAGCAGTCCTGAGCTTCCTGGAGACTAGAGGCATATTCGACGCAGCGCGACACCTCGGTATGTTTATCGAGCAGGTCGTTGAAATCGCTCACCAGCCGATTGTATTTCTCCACAAGTTCATCGTGTTTTTCGGCACACTCAGTCAGGTTCGATTTGCAGGTGAACCCTTCATAGTCGCATTGGTAGCGTTCGAAGCAGGAAGCATCCTTGTCGACACATTTCCCCATGAAAGAACAGACCGTGTCGCCTATCTCTAGGCAAGCTGGCTCCCTTCCGATCCGACACGAAAAGCTTTGCCCGTGGACCGCGTATGCCAACATTGTGCCGCCGATAGTGGCCGCAGCCAAAGCCGCTGATCTCAAGGCAATATCCCACTTGCTCTTAGTTCCCACTCCGCCCCCGCTAATACGTTTCGGATCGACGGCAGCTTAATCGTATCTTCCGCAAATTGATGAAAAAAATTTTGGACCTTCGCGCGGCCCTCAGTGGACTAGCACGCTGGCCCGGCCGAATTTTTCCCCCCGCCCCCCTCGATAGAAGGCCCCCCCGTTGACAATCAGGGGGGTGCCTTCCCGGTGCATCGGCCGCCGGTCAGTTGACCTTGGCCCGGTCAGCCTCGAGCGCCGCCCATGCCTGCTTCGCCAGCGCCGTTTGACAGGGCGACATATCCAAGTCGCCATCGCCATCGCAGACGGCAATCTTGATGTGCAGATCGCGCAGGGTGACAGTGGGCGCCGCGAGAATGGCATCCTCCGCTTCGAGCACAAGGATCCCGAGCATCGAGTGTTCCTCGTTTTCGTCGCCGCCGCTCATCGAGCGGACGGACTGCCAGATGCCGAACAGCTTCTCGATATCGTTCTGGGCAAGCAGCGCGCGCCAAGCCAGTCGGAAGGCTTCCAGCCTGGCACATGCCGCCGGGTCCAAGCCGGGATAGCTGTCATGCCGGGGGAGTGATTCCGTGGTGCTCATGTTCATCTCCTGTCGATCTTGAGCGAAGGGCCGGATTGACCCGATGAAAGGCAGGGCAGGGGAGGGGTAGTGGGGCGAGATGTGGGCTTAGAGTGGTCGGCGCCCAATTTTATCCAGCCCACGCAATCGCTTAGAAGATTTTAATGGCGGAAGGGGTGGGATTCGAACCCACGGATGCTTGCACATCGCCGGTTTTCAAGACCGGAGCAATCGACCACTCTGCCACCCTTCCGCGGCGCGCGCCCGGGTCCGGCGCGTGGCGTCGGGATTTAGGGGCGGGGGCGGGCGCAGGCAAGTAAAATCGGGATTTCTTGCCGACGACGCGCCGCCGCACTTTCCTTGCAGGGGTGGGCGCGCTATGCTGCGCGGCAACGCGGGCCCGGCCCGCGGGCAGACACGACCGGGAACAACCGGCAGCGGGGCAGAGAACTGCCCGGGTTCAGGCAAGGGACGTCGAGGATGGGCGAGGCTCGAAGGTTCAGCGTTCGGACGATCCGTCTGGCGGGGGTGCTGGCGGCATTTGCCGCCGTCTCCGCCTGTGACGAGGCGATGATGGCTGGCGGCAAGCCCGCCGCGCCGGAGGCGGGCAGCGAAGCGCCCACGCGGGCGGCGCGGGGCGAGTTGCGGGACGTCGAGGCGCCGGATGTCTTCTCGGTCTCGGAAGCCGGTCTCTGGGACGGGAGGCCGTCGCTGGGCGGCATCTGGGTTGCGCACCCCGATGTGACCGCACCGGAACGGGTGACGATCCGCAACACCGCCAACGGCAAATCGGTGACGGGCGCGCTGTTCCGGCGCGAGCGGGACATTCCGGGGCCGCGGCTCCAGGCGTCGTCGGACGCGGCCTCGGCGCTGGGGATGCTGGGCGGCGCGCCGGTCAAGCTGGAGGTCGTCGCCCTACGGCGCGAGGAGGCGGCGCCGGTCGTCGTCGCCGAGGCGGCGCCCGAGCCTGCTCCGGCCCGAGCCGCCGTGGTGCGTCCGCCCGAGAAGAGCGCCGACCCGGTCGTGGCCGGGGCCGCGGTGGCCATCGAAGAGGACGCGGCGCAGCCGGCGGCGAAGGAGCCGCTGTTCAAGCGGATGTTCGGGCGCAAGCCCGAGGCCGCGGAGTCCGAGGCCGCGACAAGCGCGCCGTCGGTCGAGGCCGCGCCGCAGGTCGCAACCAGCGAACTTCCGGCGGCCGGCGGCGAGGCCGTCGCGGCAGAAGCAGCGCCGCCCGCGCGCAAGCCGCTGTTCGGCGGCGTGTTCAAGGCCAAGGACAAGCCGGTCGGAGAACCGCTGTCTGTCCTGGCGCCGGCCGAGGCGACGCCGGTGGCGGCGGTGGCCGATCCGGCCCCGGCGAAGCGCGTGTCCAAGCTGGGCCAGCCGTTCCTTCAGATCGGCATCTTCGCGGAAGAAGGCAACGCCAACCGCACCGCCGAGATGCTGGGCAAGGCCGGCATGGTGCCAACGGTCCGGTCCGAGCGGATCAACGGCAAGGATTACTGGCGCGTCGTGGTCGGCCCGGCCCGCAACACCAGCGAGCGCGACACGCTGCTGTCGAAGGTCAAGCAGGTGGGCTTCCGCGATGCCTATCCCGTCAGCAACTGAAAGGGTCGTGACCATGCTTCTTCGCCTGCTCCTGCCGCTGCTTGCGCTGCTGCCCGCGAGTGTCCAGGCGTTCGAGACGAAGGCGCGCGCCGCCTATATCGTCGACGTGACCACCAACACCGTCCTGCTGGAAAAGAACGCCCGCGAACCGCTGCCGCCGGCGTCGATGTCGAAGCTGATGACGCTTTACGTTGCCTTCGAGG
This sequence comes from Pseudooceanicola sp., assembly GCA_020441135.1. Lineage (GTDB taxonomy): Bacteria > Pseudomonadota > Alphaproteobacteria > Rhodobacterales > Rhodobacteraceae > Seohaeicola_A. Next base: position 6,620 of record JAGRMS010000358.1, on the reverse strand, counting down.
CGATCCGCGAGGGGCGGCTGACGCTGGACGAGCGCCTGCCGGTGTCGCAGCACGCGATGAGCTATGGCGGGTCGACCATGTTCCTGAACACGCAGGACAAGGTGCGGGTCGAGGATCTGTTGCGGGGGATCATCGTGCTTTCGGGCAACGACGCCTGCGCGGTGATCGCCGAGGCGCTGAGCCCGGACGGGACCGAGGCGGGGTTCGCGCGGTTCATGACGAAGCGGGCGCAGGCGCTGGGGATGGAGAACTCGACCTTCATGAACTCCAACGGCTGGCCGCAGGCGGGGCACATGATGTCGGTGCGTGACCTTGGCGTGCTGGCGCAGCATATCCTCAACGATTTCCCCGAGTTCTACCCGTTGTTCGGCGAGACGGAGTATACCTTCGACGGGCGCGCGCCCGCGAACGTCAACAACCGCAACCCCCTGCTGAAGCTGAACATCGGCGCGGACGGGCTGAAGACCGGGCATACCGCCGAGGCGGGCTATGGCCTGGTCGGGTCGGCCAAGCAGGGCGACCGGCGGGTGCTGTTCGTCGTCTCGGGGCTGCCGACGGAAAACGCCCGCGCAGAGGAGGCCGCGGCCATCGTTAACTGGTCGTTTCGCCAATTTGCCGAAAAGACCGTCGCCCGTGCCGAACAGCCGGTTGCAGAGGCCGACGTCTGGATGGGCCGGGAGCGATCGGTAGGGCTGGTGCTGGAAAAGGATCTGACGATCCTGCTGCCGACCCTGACGGCGGGCAAGCTGGATGCCGAGGTGATCTATACCGGGCCGGTCGCGGCCCCGGTGGAGAAGGGGCAGGCGCTGGGATCGCTGGTGGTGCGGCCCGAAGGGCTGCCCGAGGTGACGATGCCGCTGGTGGCGGATCGTTCCGTGCCGGCGGGCGGCTTTGGCGTGCGGCTGAAGACGGCGGCGACCCTGCTGCTGAACCGGATCACCGGCGGACCTGCCGAGGCGTCGTGACGGCGGGGCTTTTCGTTACATTCGAGGGCATCGACGGCTCGGGCAAGTCGACGCAGGCGCGGCGGCTGGCCGAGCATCTGCGCGCGCAGGGGCGCGAGGTGGTCCTGACGCGGGAACCCGGCGGGTCGCCCGGGGCCGAGGAAATCCGCGCGCTGGTGCTGGAGGGCGACCCGGACCGCTGGTCGGCGGAGACCGAGATCCTGCTGTTCACCGCGGCGCGGCGCGACCACCTGGAGCGGACGATCCTGCCCGCGCTGGCGGCGGGCAAGGTGGTGATCTGCGACCGCTTCGCCGACAGCACGCGGGTCTACCAGGGGGTTTCTCGGGGCGATCTGCGGGGGATGGTGGACAAGCTGCACAGCCTGATGATCGGGCGGGAGCCGGACCTGACGGTGCTGATCGACATGGACCCGGACACCGGCCACGCCCGCGCGCTTTCGCGGCGGGGGCATGAGGAGCGGTTCGAGGATTTCGGCCCCGATCTGCAACGGCGGATGCGGGCCGCTTTCCTGGGCCTCGCACAGGAGTTCCCGGCGCGGTTTCGCGTGGTCGACGGCGGGCGCGACATCGAGGCGGTGGCGCGGGACGTGGCCGAAGTGGTGGAGCGGGCGCTGTGAGCGACGAGACGCCCCCGGACCAGGTCGAAGGCGCGCCGCATCCGCGCGAGACGATAAGGCTCTTCGGGCAGGACCGGGCGCAGGCGCAGTTCCTCGACGCCTACAATCGTGACCGGCTGCACCATGGTTGGCTGCTGACCGGGCCGCGCGGCACCGGCAAGGCGACGCTGGCCTGGCGCATCGCGCGGTTCCTGCTGGCGACGCCGCAGGACGACGGCGGCCTGTTCGGCGCGCCGCCGCCGCCCGAGACGCTGGAGATTGACCCGGACCATCCCGTCGCGCGGCGCATCGCGGCGCGGGCGGAGGGCGGGCTGGCCTCGGTCACGCGATCGGTGAACGAGGACACGGGGCGGATGCGGTCCGAGATCGTGGTGGACGACATCCGCCGCCTGCACCGCTTTTTCGGCCTGTCGGCCCCGGACGGCGGGCGGCGGGTGGTGATCGTCGACCCGGCGGACGAGATGAACACGAGTGCGGCGAACGCGCTGCTGAAGATGCTGGAGGAGCCGCCCGCGCGGACCATCCTGCTGTTGCTGGCCCACCAGCCGTCGCGGCTGCTTCCCACCATCCGGTCGCGCTGCCGGACCCTGCGCCTGCGGCCCCTGGATGGCGCGGACATGGCGGCGGCGCTGGCGCAGGCGGGGGCCGAGGTCGCGCCGGGCGAGGGCGAGGCGCTGGCGGTGCTCTCTGCCGGGTCGGTCGGCGCGGCGCTGCGGCTGCTGGCGCATGACGGTCTCGCGCTTTACGCGCAGGTGGTGCAGCTGGCGGGCACCTTGCCCCGGCTCGACCGCATGGGCGCGACGGCGCTGGCGGACAGCCTGGCCCCGCGCAACAAGGCCGAAAGGTTCGAGCTGTTCCTGGACCTCGCCGACATCCTGCTGGCCCGGCTGGCGACGATGGGCGCGATCGGCACCATCGGGACCGAGGCCGCGCCGGGCGAGGCGGCGATCCTTTCCCGTCTGGCGCCCGATCCGCAGGCAGGCCGCCGCTGGGCCGAGGCGGCGGCGGCGATCTCGGCCCGGGCGCGGCATGGGGCGGCGGTGAACCTTGACCCCGGCGCGCTGGTGCTGGATACGGTCCTGAGACTTCAGGAGACCGCGCGCGGCTGACACAAGGCCGCCGGCAAGAGGCCGATGAGCGACACGCCCCGGATTACAGACAGCCACTGCCACCTCGACTTTCCGGATTTCGAGGGGCAGGTGGAGGAGATCGTCAGCCGCGCCCATGACGCGGGCGTCTGGCGGATGGTGACGATCTGCACCCGGATGAAGAACGAACCGAAGGTGCGGGCGCTGGCCGAGGCGCATGAGGGCGTCTTCTACGCCGCCGGCATCCACCCGATGAGCGCGGCGGAAGAGGCCCCGGTGACGGTGGACCAGCTTGTCGCCCTGGCGCGGCATCCGAAGTTCGTCGGGATCGGCGAAACGGGGCTGGATTACCACTACACCGCCGACAGCAAGGCCGTGCAGCAGGTGTCGCTGCGGGTGCATATCGCCGCCGCGCGCCAGACCGGGCTGCCGTTGATCATCCACGCGCGCGCGGCCGACGAGGACATGGCGCGCATCCTGGCCGAGGAATACCGCAACGGCGCCTATGCTTGCGTGATGCATTGCTTTTCCTCGGGCGCGGGGCTGGCGAAGGCGGCGCTGGACCTCGGATTCTACCTGTCGATGTCCGGCATCGCCGCCTTCCCGAAAAGCCAGGAGCTGCGCGACATCTTCGCCGCCGCGCCGGTTGACCGCATCCTGGTCGAGACCGATGCGCCCTACCTCGCGCCGCCGCCGTATCGGGGCAAGCGCAACGAACCGGGCTACGTCGCCCATACGGCGCGCAAGGGGGCGGAGGTCTTTGGCCTCGATTACGCCGAATTCGCGGCGATCACCGAGGCGAATTTCGAGCGGCTCTTCACCCGCGCCGCGCTGCGGAAGGCCGCCTGATGGAGACGTATCACTTCACCATCCTCGGCTGCGGATCGTCCGGCGGGGTGCCGCGCCTCGGCGGCCATTGGGGCGCCTGCGATCCCGCGAACCCGAAGAACACCCGCCGCCGCTGCTCGCTGCTGGTGGAGCGGCGGGGCGAGAACGGCACGACGACGGTGCTGATCGATACCACGCCGGACCTGCGCAGCCAGTTGCTCGACACCGGCACCGGGCGGCTGGACGGTGTGGTCTATACCCACGCCCATGCCGACCATGTGCATGGCATCGACGACCTGCGGATGATCGTCTTCAACATGCGCGCGCGCCTGCCGGTCTGGGCCGACGCGCCCACGCGCGAGGCGCTGGTCAGCCGGTTCGGCTATGTCTTCGTGCAGCCCGAAGGCTCGCCTTATCCGCCGATCCTGAGCCTGAAATCCATCGACGGCCCGTTCGAGGTGCGCGGGGCAGGGGGGCCGATCGAGTTCCGGCCCTTCAAGGTCGCGCACGGGTCGATCGACAGCCTCGGCTTTCGCATCGGGAACCTGGCCTATTTGCCGGATGTGGCGGAGATCTACGACGAGGCCTGGCCCGAGTTGCAGGGTCTCGACTACTGGATCGTCGACGCGCTGCGCCGCGAGCCGCATCCGACGCATACCCACCTGGAACGCACGCTGGGCTGGATCGAGCGGGTGAAACCGAAGACGGCGGTGCTGACCAACATGCATATCGACATGGATTTCGACACCGTCAGCGCCGAGGTGCCCCAGGGCGTGATCTGCGCCTATGACGGCATGACCCTGCAGATGGCGGTCTAGGCGCATGTTCCAGACCCTGATCGACGTCATCCTGCCGGTCTTCCTGGTGATCGGCGCGGGCTATGCCACGACGCGGGCGGGCTATTTCAGCCAGACCCATATCGAGGGGCTGATGAAGTTCACGCAGGGCTTTGCGATTCCCTGCCTGCTGTTCCGTGCCATTGCGCATATCGACCTGACGTCCAGCTTCGACCCGCGCCTGCTGCTTGCCTTCTACACCGGCGCGGCGCTGTGTTTCTGCGTCGGCATCTTCGGCGCGCGGGTGCTGTTCAAGCGTGAGTGGGAGGATTGTGTCGTCATCGGCTTCGCCTGCCTGTTCTCGAACTCGATCCTGCTGGGCCTGCCGATCACCGAACGCGCCTTTGGCCCGGACGCGCTGACCGGCAACTATGCGATCATCGCCTTTCACGCGCCCTTCTGCTATGGCGTCGGCATCACCGTCATGGAGTTCGTGCGCGCCCGGGGCCAACCGGGGAACTTCGCCGGATCGGTGCTGAAGTCGATGTTCCAGAATGTGCTGATCATCGGCATCCTGCTGGGATTCCTGTTCAACGTGACCGCGATCCCGATCCCCGGGATCGTGGACGATGCGCTTGGTTTGATCATCCGTGCCGCGCTGCCCTGCGCGCTCTTCGCCCTTGGCGGAGTCCTCGTGCAATACAGGCCCGAAGGCGACCTGCGCGCCATCGCATTCGTCTGTGCCATCTCGCTGGTGCTGCACCCGGCGCTGGTCTGGACCTTCGGAACGGCGCTATCGCTGAAGCAGGATCTGTTCCGGTCGGCGATCATGAATTCGTCCATGGCGCCGGGCTTCAACGCCTATATCTTCGCCAACATGTATGGCCGCGCGAAGCGGGTGGCGGCGTCGTCGGTGCTGCTGGCGACCGGCGCGTCGATCCTTACCGTCTGGCTCTGGCTCATCGCGCTTGGCGCCCATTGAGGCAGCGGGGTTGCGCCAGGCGCGCCTTGCCGTCATCGTCCGGGCAAAGGACGGTTGCGCGAACCCGTGGAACATGAAGAAGATAGCGGCGGGAACGACAGCACACCGGCGGCCATAACGGCGCTGGTGGAACGGGAGATGCGGGCGTGGGATCCAGAGCTGCTGGCAAGAGAGGCGCGCGAAGCGACGGATCGCCTGGGCGTGCCGCTGCCCGAGCGATGGTACGCCCGCACGCTGGAGGACTTCCGCGCGGCCCTCTGCGCGCCGGAGCCCGTCACGGTCAACTTCTCGGGCGGGATCACGCAAGCCTGCTGGACGGTCACGCGGGCCAACGGACCCTACCGCGTGATCTACCTGCCAAGCGCGGGCTATTTCGCACTCTGCGTCGACAGCGCCTTCGGGCCGCTGGACATCGGAGTGCATGGGGATGCGATCGGGTGTTTTGCGTCGGTGTGAAGTGAATGTCGTGAAGGAGTCCGTAACAGTCTTGGGTAGTCACGAGCGCGCCATGTCCCGGCTGATCTCGATGTTCGATATTCCAGTAATCCAGAACAATCTCAGAGGACTGTATGTCGAAGCGATGGTCGCCGGCAATTTAAGTGCAAAATGGAAATCCGTCGGCAGCGATTGGAGGGCTTGGGATTTGCAACACGAGGACGGGACACGCCTGGAGGTGAAACAGTCGGCAGCCCATCAGTCTTGGTCCGAAAAGATTGGAGGCGTAGCGTCTGCTCGCTTTAGAATTGAAGCATCGAAACAACCGTGGGACGGTACAAGATACATCGCCGGTGGCGGCCGCATGGCGAACATTTATGTTTTTGCATGGCATGATGGCCTTGCGAAGAAGCCCGATCATAGAGTTCCAGAGCAATGGGTCTTCTACGTTGTCTCCGAAGCCAAGTTACCGCACCAAAAATCAATCGGACTGAGTCCGCTCAGAAAAATCGTGCAACCCATCAGTGCTTCGAATCTCGACGACGCAGTTGAAGCCATTCGAAAAAAAGGAGTTTAACCATGTCCACAGTCATCAAGAACGGCACCATCGTCACCGCCGACCTGACCTACAAGGCCGATGTGCTGATCGAGAACGGGGTGATCGCGCAGATCGGGCCGGGGTTGAAAGGCGACACGGAGCTGGATGCGACCGGGTGTTATGTCATGCCCGGCGGGATCGATCCGCATACGCATCTCGAGATGCCGTTCATGGGCACCTATTCCAGTGACGATTTCGAAAGCGGCACGCGCGCGGCGCTGTCGGGCGGGACGACGATGGTGATCGACTTCGCGCTGCCCTCGCCGGGGCAGGGGCTGCTCGACGCGCTGCAGATGTGGGACAACAAGTCGACGCGGGCGAATTGCGACTA
>JAGRMS010000038.1 GCA_020441135.1 Pseudooceanicola sp. | reverse complement strand
TCTTGAACAGCTCGGCCATGAACTCGGGCGCGGTGCGCGACAGGAAGATCTGCGGCCCGCGCGGCTCGCGGCGCACGTCCTTGATGTAGCAGCGGATGCGGTCGTTCGGGCGGTATGCCTCGCGCCCGATCTTCTCGTTGCGGCGCAGGATCGCTTCGCCGGCACCCACGTCGACGATGACGTTGCCATATTCCTCGCGCTTGACGATGCCGTTGATGATCGTCCCGGCGCGGTCCTTGAATTCCTCGAACTGGCGGTCACGCTCGGCTTCGCGGACCTTCTGCAGGATCACCTGCTTGGCCGACTGCGCGGCGATGCGCCCCAGCTCGACCGGGGGCACTTCTTCAACAAAGGTGTCGCCCACCTTCGGCTCGGCCATGTACTGCTTGGCCTGGTCGACCGTGAATTCCGCCTGGTAGTTTTCAAGCGCCTCGTCCTCGACCACCGTGCGGACGCGGGTAAAGGTGGCGCGGCCGGTCTTGCGGTCGATCTTGACGCGGATGTCCATTTCCGCCCCGTAGCGGCTCTTGGCCGCACGGGCGAGGCTCTCCTCCATCGCCTCGATCACCAGCTTGGGGTCGATCATCTTTTCCCGGGCCACGGCCTCGGCGGTCTGCAACAGCTCAAGCTGGTTGGCGGAGGTAATTGCCATCAGTCGTTCTCCTCTTGGGGTCCGTCGGACCCGTCATCGCCCGAGGGGCTTTCTTCCAGAATCTCGTCGAACTTGTCTTCGTTCAGCGTCCCGGCGTTCTTGCGCTGGCGCAGCATCTCGCGGATCAGCTCGTCCGTCAGCACCAGCTTGGCGTCGCTGAGCCAGTCGAACCGCAGCCCGATGGTGCCCTCGGCCACGTTGATCAGCACCTCGTCGCCCTCGATGCCCGCCAGCACGCCCTTGAAGCGGCGGCGGCCGTCGATCAGCTCGCTGGTCTCGATCTTCGCCTCGTAGCCTTCGTAGTCGTCAAAGTCCTTCAGCCGCGTCAACGGCCGGTCGATGCCGGGGCTGGAGACTTCCAGCGTGTATTCGTCGAGAATCGGATCCTCGACATCCAGCACCGCCCCCACGGCGATGGAGATCTGCGCGCAATCGTCCACCTCGATCCCGCCCCCGGCCTTGTCGGCCATGATCTGGAGCGTGGTGGACTTGCCCGACATCAGCCGGATTCGCACCAGTTCGAACCCCATGTCCTCGATGACGGGGGTGACGATTTCGGCCAGCCGGCGGTCGATGGCCGCCTTTGCGATCAGGTCGTTGGACATGCTTCCAGACACAAAAAAACGGGCACGCGGCCCGTTGATATTTCCCGGTGGGCGTCGGGTTTGGACCCCGGCGCGCCGCTGTTGAGGGGCGTATACGCGCATCATCCGCCAATCTCAAGGGCATTCTTCCGCCGGGCGGCGACCGGTCTTCATTCTGTGCTTGAGTGCGGCGTCGACACGCCTGAAAATCCGCGCAATCGAGTCGAGTTTTCAACGGCCAAGCCACCCGCACCCCTTTCACCCCTGTCAGCGCCTGCCGCCCCGCGAGTCCCGCACGGGCGCTTCCGGCGCGTGGAGTTCCAGATGCATCTCGTTACCGAAATCGTGAACGACAAGCGGTTCCAGCGCTTCATCATCGCCGTGATTCTTCTCAACGCCGTCGTGCTGGGGCTGATGACCCAGGATTTCCCGCCCGGCACCCTGCGCCTGCTGATGGCGATCGACGACATCTGCCTCGCCATCTTCGTGGTCGAGATCGCGCTGAAGCTGATCGCCTTCCGCACCCGCTTCTTCCGCGATGGCTGGAACGTCTTCGACCTGATCGTCGTCGGCATCGCCCTGATGCCCGAGGCGGGCGGCCTCGGCGTGCTGCGGACCCTGCGCGTGCTGCGGCTGATGCGGCTGGTCTCGGTCATCCCGTCGATGCGCCGCGTGATCACCGGCATGTTCCTGGCGATCCCCGGCGGCGCCTCGGTCGCCGCCGTGCTGGCGATCCTGTATTACGTCGGCGCGATCATCGGCTACACCTTCTTCCACGCCACCGTGCCGCAGCACTTCGGGGACATGGGCACCACCTTCTTCACGCTGTTCAAGATGATGACGCTGGAAGGCTGGCCCGACATCGCCGGCGTGGTGATCGAACAGCACCCCCACGCCTGGATCTTCTTCGTGGTGTTCATCGTGCTGACCACCTTCACCACCCTGAACCTGCTGTTCGGCATCATCGTCGACGCGATGGAGAAGGCGAAAGAGGAGGACGTGCGCGAGCAGATGGCGGAGCAGGGGATGCCGGTGGACGAGGAGTCCTCGGAGATGCGACTGGTGATGATCGAACGCGACATTCGCGAAATCCACGCGATGCTGGTGGCGATGCAGCCAACGATGACGCGGCCTGCCGCGGAGTAGAGGGCGAGCGCCCGTCCGCCGGGTGGGCGCAGCAACGTCTTTGACAGGCACTTTATCCCGCCAAGTCCTCCAACGGCCGTACTTCTCTCCGCGTCGCAAAAGCGCCCGCGTCGTGCTGGAGGCACGCCTTCGGCGTGACGGGGCGGACGGGCGCTCGCCCGGCGCGGCTTCGCCGCTTGATTCCGGGCGACCGGCGTCCGGGGCGAACGCATCTAACCATCTGCGGGCACCGTTGACCCCCGGCCCGCGCCGCTATACGCCGCTTCGCGACACTTTCCCGAGGAGGCGCATATGTCCAACCCTTCCCTTCTGATCCTGCCGGGCGACGGCATCGGCCCCGAGGTCATGGCGCAGGTCATGCGCATCATCGACTGGTACGGCGCAAAGCGCGGGCTGAAATTCGACGTCTCCGAAGACCTGGTCGGCGGCTGCGCCTATGACAAGCACGGCACCCCGCTGCACGACGACACCATGGCGAAAGCGCAGGACGTGGACGCCGTCCTGCTCGGCGCCGTCGGCGGCCCGAAATACGACAAGCTCGACTTTTCCGTGAAGCCGGAGCGCGGGCTGCTGCGCCTGCGCAAGGAGATGGACCTTTACGCCAACCTGCGCCCGGCCCAGTGCTTTGACGCGCTGGCCGACTTCTCGTCGCTGAAAAAGGACGTCGTTGCCGGTCTCGACATCATGATCGTGCGCGA
>JAGRMS010000037.1 GCA_020441135.1 Pseudooceanicola sp. | reverse complement strand
AGGTCATGTCGCGCTGCTGGCATTCGTCGACGTCGTACTTCGGCTTTTCCAGCTCGTAGCGGACGAATTCCAGCACCGAGGTCTCGTTGAAATCCTTGATCGGGAAGACCGACTGGAAGACGCCCATGATGCCTTCGCCATCGGTCGGCTTGTCGCCGTCGCCCGAGTTCAGGAACAGGTCGTAGGAAGACTTCTGAACCTCGATGAGGTTCGGCATTTCAAGGACTTCACGAATTTTGCCGTAGTATTTGCGGATACGCTTCTGGCCAAGGAAGGTGGTCGGCATGGATAAGGGATCTCCAGGTCATCTCAGGTTGCAGCACGGTTGGGCGGCCGGCTGAACCAGATCCGGGTCGTCACGTTTCCATACCAGAAGAGCTTCCCACAGCTCTCCGCCCGAAACGGAAGACAACCCCGTCAAAGCAGGACGTGTCCTGCTTTGAGAGGGTAGTCGATTGCGGATGTTGATTCTTGCGGCGCCTGTTGTTCGAATCACGACTCCGGCTATCTAGCAAGCCGGCAAGCGGGATTCAACCACCCGGGCGGAACGGCGCGGGCCGACGGTTCCGGCGGACAGTCCCCGGTCGATGGTATGGCGGGGTGCATCCGGGCCACAGCGTCAACGGACCCATCAGCGACCGGTTGACGCCCTGCCCCGGATCGCGCGTCGCCCCGCCGCCGTCAGCATCCCTGGCGGTCCGGATTGATCGACCGAGCGGCGACGGCGCCTCGACCGCCCTGCGTCGAACCCTTGGTCCCTGCACGCTTGTCCGGCCATGCGGCAGAAGACCGCAGCATCGCGACCACCGATGCGCCACGTCGGCATCCCCATCCGGGAGTCGACGGGTCCGGTGCAGCCCGGCATGGCCGCGCCGGTCGCCAGCGCCATGCCTCAGGCCGCGCGAAGGCGATCCGCGCGGGTGCCGAGGCCCTGGCACGCGAGATTGATCCGGTCCAGCGACTGCTCCAGCTCGCCCTGGAAGATCGCCAGTTGCTCGGCCACGTCGTCGATGCCGCTGGTCTCTTCCCGGATCGCGGCGGTTTCAATACGGCAGATCACCCGGGTCACGGCCAGGCCCGAAACCTGCCGACGCAGCTGGTTGGCGAGGTTGGTGAAGCGCCCGACCTCGGACCCGATCTGGCTGCACCCGCCGATGGCCGCGTCTGAAAAGCGTTTCAGCGCGGCAACGAGGATCTCCACCTCCTTTTCATGCCCCCAGGTTTCGCGGTTCGGTTCGGTCAGGCGGAACTGCTCGATCGCCTCGCGATACAGAAAGCTCGCGCAATAGCCCATGCGCCCGTCGAAGGCGGTGTTCAGCAGCACTTCCAGCCCCTCCGCCAGCTCCGAGATGGCGCGCAGCAGCTCTTCCGCCAGCAGGCCGTAATTCTGCGCCACCACCTTCATCGCCTCGCGGTTGGTTTGCAGGCGCGAGCCGAGGATGATCAGGTTGGCGGGCGAATTGCGGATCCGGCCGAAGGAGTCCTGCACCTGCTTCACCTCCTTCATCAGCTCGCCCAGATGGTCGCCCATCTCGTGGAACTGGCGCACGCCCGGCGGCACGAAGCTGCCCATCGCCTCGGCCCGCGCGGTGAACTCCATGCCCAGCGCGTAGCCCATGAAGGCGCTGTAATCCCAGAACCCCATGTCGCGCACCGCCTGGACGACGGCCTTCGCGCTGTCCTCGGGCGTCATCCCCCCCGCCTCGGCCTTGCCCTGGCGGCGGTAGAGCTTGACCACCTCGTCCAGCACCCCCGCCGAGGGTTTCAGACGCACCGAGAGATACCCGCCCTCGACCGGCACAACCACGGCGAAGACCCAGTAATAGCGTCCATCCTTCGACCGGTTCTTGACATAACCGCCGAAGCTGTGCCCGGCCTTCAGCGTTTCCCACATCAGGTGAAACACGCCCTTGGGCATGTCGGGATGACGGATCAGCCGGTGCGGCGCACCGATCAGTTCCTTCCATTCATAGCCCGCCAGCCGCGCAAAGACGCTGTTGCCGGACTGGATCACCCCCCGTTCGTCGGTGCGGGACAGGAACAGTTCCTCGATGGCGAAATCGGCAACCGGCTCGTCGATCACTGGGCGGTCTTCGCGAGTCACTTACTGCTCCCCATCACGCTTCCCGACGGTCCTAGCGCGAAAGGGTTGCGCCCCTCTTAACGAAAACGGGCGCCGCAGATGCGACGCCCGAATTCCATCGTCCGATTTCGCCCGATCAGGCGACGTCGACCTCGGCACCGGCCGCGACGAGCTTGGCCTTGATGTCCTCGGCTTCGGCTTTCGAGACGCCTTCCTTGATCTTGCCGCCGGCTTCGACCAGGTCCTTGGCTTCCTTCAGGCCCAGGCCGGTGAGGGCGCGGACTTCCTTGATGACGTTGATCTTCGACGCGCCGGCGTTCTTCAGCACGACGTCGAATTCGGTCTTTTCCTCTTCGGCGGCAGCGGCCGCACCCGGAGCGGCGGCCATCATGACGGCGCCACCGGCTGCCGGCTCGATGCCGTATTCGTCCTTGAGGATGGTTTTCAGTTCCTGGGCTTGCAGCAGCGTCAGGTTGACGATTTCTTCTGCGAGTTTCTTCAGATCAGCCATTTTATAAGCTCTTTCCGTTTACGGTTGTGTGTTCCGGCTTGCGGGGTGATCCACGGGCCGGTCATGCAGTGCTCAGGCGGCCGCCTTGTCCTCGATGGTGGACAGGATGGACGCGATGTTCGAAGCAGGGGCGCCAATGGCACCGGCGATGTTTGCGGCAGGCGCGCCGATGCAGCCGGCGATGGAAGCGATAAGCTCCTCGCGCGACGGCATTTTCGACACGGCCTCGACACCGGCCCGGTCCAACGCGTTCGCACCCATCGCCCCGCCCAGGATCACGAACTTGTCGTTGCCCTTGGCAAAGTCCTCGGCAACCTTGGCCGCAGCCACGGGATCCTCGGAATAGGTGAGAACGGTCATGCCCGTCAGGAGATCTGCGATGGAGGCGCAGGGTTTTCCCTCGAGGGCGATCTTGGCGAGCCTGTTCTTGGC
>JAGRMS010000357.1:4195-4345 GCA_020441135.1 Pseudooceanicola sp. | reverse complement strand
AAGATGAAGGAACTCCAGCCGCAGATGGAGAAGCTGAAGGAGCAGGCCGGCAACGACCGCCAGAAGATGCAGCAGGGCATGATGGAGCTTTACAAGCGGGAAAAGGTCAACCCGGCCTCGGGCTGCCTGCCGATCCTGTTGCAGATCCCG
>JAGRMS010000357.1:0-4177 GCA_020441135.1 Pseudooceanicola sp. | reverse complement strand
CAAGGTGATCTTCGTCACCATCGAATTGCGCCACGCGGCCTGGTTCGGTCCGTTCCAGGATCTGTCCGCGCCCGACCCGACGTCGATCCTGAACCTCTTCGGCCTGTTGCCCATCGCGCCCCCGGTCCCCGGCACCTTCATGGCGCTGATCTTCATCGGCATCCTGCCCTTGCTGCTTGGCATCTCGATGTGGCTGCAACAGAAGCTGAACCCGGCCCCGACCGACCCGACCCAGCAGATGGTCTTCGCCTGGATGCCCTGGATATTCATGTTCATGCTCGGCGGCTTCGCCAGCGGGCTGGTGGTCTACTGGATCACCAACAACACGATCACCTTCACCCAGCAATACATCATCATGCGCAGTCACGGGCACCGGCCGGACGTCTTCGGCAACATCCGCAAAAGCTTCAAGCGCAAGCCCAAGACGCCGCCCGCCAAGGCGAAGAAATGACGATCCGCGTCACCGGTCTCTGGCGGCATCCGATCAAGAGCCACGGGCGCGAGGCGCTGGAACAGGTGACGCTGAGCGCCGGGCAGACGATGCCCGGCGACCGCGTCTGGGCGGTCGCGCATGAGGCATCGAAGGCGGATGACAGCGCCTGGTCGCCCTGTGCGAGCTTTTCCATCGGGGCCAAGGCGCCCGGTCTCATGGGCATCGACGCGCGCACCAACGCCGACGGCACGGTGACGCTGAGCCACCCCGGCCTGGCCGACCTGACCCTGAACCCGGACACCGAGGGCGACCGGCTGATCGACTGGACCCGCGCCATCATGCCCCCCGACCGCGCCGCCTCGGCGCGGATCGTGCGGGTGCCGGGGCGCGGGATGACCGACACCGACTATCCCTCGGTCAGCCTCGGCAACATGGCCAGCCACCGGGCGGTCGCCGACAAGCTGGGCACGGACCTCTCCGAGAAACGCTGGCGGCTGAATCTCTGGATCGACGGGCTCGACCCCTGGGCGGAATTCGACTGGATCGGCCGCGAGGTCGAGATCGGCACCGCCGTCCTGACCCTGCGGGAACCCGTCCGCCGCTGCATGGCCACCACCGCCAACCCCGCAACCGGCCAGCGCGATGCCGATACGCTCGGCGCGTTGAACAACTGGGGCCACCAGAACCTCGGGCTCTACGCCGTCGTCACGCGCGGCGGCTCTGTCGCGATTGGCGACCCAGCGAGGTTGCTCTGATGGCCCTTCCCTTCCCGCTGGCCGAGACCCCCGACGACTTCGCCGCCGAAACCGGGCGAAAGCTCTTCGCAGGCGAGTCCGTCTTCGTCAAAGGCGTTGTCGCCATGTCCGGCCTGCCGCCGCCGGACCGGATCGAGGTCTGCTTTGCCGGGCGCTCGAACGTCGGCAAGTCGAGCCTGATCAACGCGCTGACCGGCACCAAGGCGCTCGCCCGGGCCTCGAACACGCCGGGACGGACGCAGGAAATCAACTTCTTTACCCAGGGCCCGTCGCTCTATCTCGTCGACCTGCCGGGCTATGGCTATGCCAACGCCCCGCTCGACAAGGTGAAGCAGTGGCAGAAACTGTTGAAACAGTATCTCTCCGGCCGCCCCACCCTGCGCCGTGCCTTCGTGCTGATCGACGCGCGCCACGGGGTCAAGGCGGTGGACGAAGAGATCCTGAGCCTTCTCGACACCTCCGCCGTCACCTTCCAGTGCGTGCTGACCAAGGCCGACAAGATCTCGGCCGCGGAACGCGAAACCGTGCTGGCCCAGGTCCGGGCCGCGCTCGCGAAACACCCGGCAGCCTATCCGCAGATCGTGCTGACCTCGTCGGAAAAGGGCGAGGGGATCGCCACCCTGCGGGCGATCATCGCCGGGCTGGAATAGGCACATCCGGGCAAAACCGCTTGCGCGGGCTATCTCGTTTCCCGATAAACGCGACAAAGCCGGAGCCAAGGATGAAAACCCAGGACATGAACCGCGACTGGAAAGCCACCGCCGAGACACTGTCCCGCGCGGTCCCCTACCTGCAACGCTTCGACGACGCGATTGTCGTCATCAAGCTCGGCGGCCACGCGATGGCCAGCCCCGAGGGGATGCTCGAGTTCGCCCGCGACGTGGTGCTGCTGCGGCTGTGCGGCGTGAACCCGGTGGTCGTGCATGGCGGCGGGCCGCAGATCAACAAGCTGCTCGACAAGCTGGAAATCAAGTCTGAGTTCGTGAAGGGCAAGCGCGTCACCGACGAGGCGACGGTCGAGGTGGTCGAGATGGTGCTCTCGGGCACCGTCAACAAGCAGATCGTGCAGGCGATCCAGCAGCAGGGCGGCAAGGCCGTGGGCCTGTCCGGCAAGGACGCCAACCTGATGATCTGCGAACCCGAGGTGCCCGAGCTTGGGCTTGTCGGCACGCCGGCGCAGATGGATGTCTCGCTGCTCAAGCTGCTGTTCGAGAAAGAGATCATCCCGGTGATCGCCCCCATCGGCGCGGGGCGTAACGGCGAAACCTTCAACGTCAACGGCGATACCGCCGCGGGCGCCTATGCCAAGGCGCTGAAGGCCGACCGGCTGCTGCTGCTGACCGACGTGGCGGGCGTCAAGAACGCCGCCGGAGCGGTGCTGACCGAGCTCAAGGCGGCGGATATCCGCGAGATGACCGAGGCGGGCGTGATCGCGGGGGGCATGATCCCAAAGACCGAGACCGCGCTGGATGCGGTCGAGGGCGGCGTGCGGGCGGCGGTGATCGTCGACGGGCGGGTGCCGAACGCCTGCCTGCTCGAGCTGTTCACCGACCACGGCGCCGGGTCGATGATCCGGGCGGACTGATCCTGGGCGGCTACGCCCGGATCGAGACGGCCGCGCGCGAGGCGGGGCTGCTCGTCATGGGCACGCTGCTGCATGAGGGCCGCACGCTGGTCCTGCTGGGGGCGGGCGCGGGCTTCTGGCCGCTGTTCCGGGCCGCGCCGGAATACGCGGATCGCCTGCCCGACCCGGTGGACCGCTGGTCGCTTCGGGTGATCGGCGGCCTTGCGGCGCAGTTCGGGGCAGAGGCGCTCTACCCCTTCGGCGGGCCGCCCTATCAGCCCTTCATCGCCTGGGCGCGTGCCTCGGGTCGGGCGTTCCCGTCGCCGGTGGGGATGCTGGTGCATGATGCCGTGGGGATGATGATCTCGTATCGGGGGGCGCTGCTGCTGCCGGGGGGGATCGACACGCCCCGGCCGCAGGGCCAGTCCCCCTGCCCTGCCTGTTCACGGCCCTGTGCCACCGCCTGCCCGGTAGGCGCGCTGTCGGATCGTCATGGCTACGACATCGAAGCCTGCCATACCTATCTCGACACAGAAGCCGGGGAAGACTGCATGACGAACGGCTGCGCGGTGCGGCGGGCCTGCCCGCTGAGCGCGGGGGCGGGGCGGGGGGCAGAGCAGTCGGCCCATCACATGAAAGCGTTTCACAAGCGATGAAGACCCTGATCCTGATGCGCCACGCCAAGTCCGACTGGTCGACCGGCGAGGAGAGCGATCATGCCCGGCCCTTGAACCGGCGCGGCCGCGCCTCGGCGCTGGCGCTCGGGAACTGGCTGCGGGGGAAGGGGTGGCTGCCGGACCAGGTGCTGTGTTCGACGGCGCGCCGGACGCGCGAGACGCTGGCGGGGCTGGGGCTGGAGGTGGAGGCTGACTATCGGGATGCGCTTTATCACGCCGAGGTGGAGGCGCTGCTGGAGGCGGTGCGAGGGGCCACCGGCGGGACGGTTCTGATTATCGGCCACAATCCGGGGATCGGGGAGCTGGCAGAGCGGCTGGTGGCGGAGGCGCCGGAGCATCGCGAGTTCTACAACTACCCGACAGGGGCGACTTTGGTGGTCCGATTCGGGGTTGATGGGTGGCCGGAGGTCGGCGAAAGAACCGGCGAGGCGGTGGATTTTGTGGTGCCGCGCGAGCTGGTTTGAACCTCGCGAAAAATGTCCCCGATTTGCGACCCGAGGGCCGGCGGGGTGAACCCCGCCCTACCCTGACTTCGCGCGACGCGCCACGCCCCGGACAAGCGTAGGGCGGGGCTTGCCCCGCCGCCCCGCTAGTGCCCGAGGATCTGGCTGAGGAACAGCTTGGTCCGGTCGCTCTTGGGGTTGTTGAAGAACTCGCGCGGCTCGTTCTGTTCCACGATCTGGCCCTGGTCCATGAAGATGACCCGGTTCGCCACCGCCTGGGCAAAGCCCATCTCGTGCGTGACGCA